>CAUQDE010000015.1:0-14255 GCA_963516425.1 uncultured Kingella sp. | reverse complement strand
TGCCTGAAAGGGCTTTGATAAAGGTGGATTTGCCGCTGCCGTTTACGCCGAGCAGCCCGAAGCGCGCGCCGTTTTCCAATGATAAGTTGATGTTGCGCAATATGGTTTCTGCGCCGTAGCCCAAATCGGCACGTTCCATTTTGAGCAGTGGATTGGGCAGATGCTCGGGCGCGGCAAATTCAAACAAAAATTCGTTGTCCAACTGGGCGGGGGCGATTTTTTCCATTTTTTCCAACGCTTTAATGCGGCTTTGCGCTTGCGTGGCTTTGGTGGCTTTGGCTTTGAAGCGATTGATAAACGATTGCAGATGTTGGATTTTTGCCTGCTGTTTGGCAAACGCGGCTTGCTGGTTTGCCAAGCGTTGCGCGCGCTCTTTTAGGTAGAAATCATAGCCACCGCCGTAGAGCGCGAGTTTTTGTTGTGCCAGTTCAAGCGTTTGCGTGGTGGTAGCGTTGAGAAAATCGCGGTCGTGCGAAATGATGATTTGGGTGCAAGGCAGGCTGGCAAGGTGGTTTTCCAGCCACAGCACGGTTTCCAAGTCTAGGTGGTTGGTGGGTTCGTCCAGCAGCAGCAAGTCGGCGCGGCACATCAGGGCTTGCGCAAGGTTGAGCCGCATCCGCCAGCCGCCCGAAAAGGCTTTGACAGGCTTGGCGTGTTCTTCTTGCGAAAAACCCAGCCCGCTCAACAATTTGGCGGCGCGGGCGGGCGCGGAGTAGGCATCAATTTCGTCTAATTTGGCGTGCCATTCGGCTTGTTTCATGCCGTCGTTTTCGGCTTCGGCGGCGGCTAAGGCAGCCTGAAAATGCTGTAACTCGGCATCGCCCTGCAACACATAATCCAGCGCGGTGGTGTCCAGCGCGGGCGTTTCTTGGGCGACGGCGGCGAGCTTCCATGTTTTGGGCAGCAGCAAATCGCCTTTGTCTTGCCCGATTTCGCCTTTAATCAGCGCAAACAGGCTGGATTTGCCTGTGCCGTTTTTGCCGATAAGCCCCACGCGCTGGCGCGGGTTGATGGTGGCGGTGGCATTGTCCAGCAGGATTTTGCTGCCGCGTTGCAGGGTGAGATTTTTGATTTCTATCATTTTGGGTATTGGGGCGTGATTTGAATGAGCTTGCCGTTGGCGTTGTAGGTGTAATAAAAGGCGTATTCGGTTTTGCCGCGCAGGTGTTTTTCTATGCGAACGAGTTTGCCATTTTGAAAATAGCCGATGTAGGCGGATACGCTGCCGCTGTTTACGCGCTGTTGAAATTCGGCGTGGCTGATTGGGTCATACAGTTTGGCGGGGTGTTGGTATTTTGGGAACGCCATGCTGGCGAAATAGTATGTGCCGTTAAGGGGCTTTTCAGGCTGCCTGAAACAGGCGGCAAGCAGGCTTACAAAGAGCAAGGGGAGTTTGCGTTTCATGGTTTTAGGCTGCCTTTTTTGTTATTCAACAATTAGAAGCGGTAATAAGACCAATTCGGGTCGTATTCGCAGCTGATGGTGGTGGGCAGCGGGCATTGTTCGCACAGCGCGGTGGCTTTTTCCACCAAGCCTGCGGGATTGCTGGTGCTGTAATACATGGTGCGCGTGCCGTTGGTCATATTCATGACGCTCAATGTGAAAATGCCTTGCTGGTTCAGGCTGGCTTCGGCTTCTATGCTGTCTTGCAGTTCATAGACAGCATCCAAATCGGCTTTGCTGGCTAACTGCGCTTCCACGCACACCACCCAGCCCATATCGGCGCGACCGAGCAGGCTGGCGGCGGATTCGTTGCGCATCAGCACCAAAGCGTCTTGCTCTCGGTCTTCGTCTTCTTCAAGTTGGTATGTGCCAAACTGCCATTCTGGCTCGGGGTAAACGCCTGTGTAGCCCAGTTCGCGCCACATTTGGTTGAGCTTTTCGGGCAGCTCGGTGAACAACATGACGCGCTCGGGCACGATTTCGTCCACAAAATCCAATGCGCCGATTTTAACGGCAGATGCCCATTCACCAACAATATGGTCCAGCATGATGAATGCCATGTTTTGGGCGCGGTTACCCATATCATCGGGGAGGGGGGCGGGTGAACGCGATTTCCAGCGCGGGCAGCATCCGCCATTCGTCCAAGGCAACGGCGATGTCGCCTGCGCTCAAATGAAAGCCGTCTATCTCAATGGCCAAATCGGATGCAACGCTGCCTTGCGGCGAGCGGAACGCGCGAACCTGATAACGCTGGGTTTGTGTCAATTCCGCCAAGGCCTGCACTTGTGGGAAATGTTCGCGCATGCCGTTGGCGGAAAAAAACCAAGCCGAGCAAATCATCCGAATCGGGTGCGATGCCGTCCAATTCCACAATGCAATCTGGGCAAAATTGGTGCAGCAAATCATTGGCTTGTTCTACAAACGCAATGTCGCCCAACTGCGCTAGGCGGGCTTCTTCGGCTTGCCATGCCGCCCAAAATCGGCGGGCGTTTTGGCGCAGGGCGTGGATTTGGGCGAGGTGGGGATTGCTCATGATGGTCTCCTTGGGCGGTTAGACGGGGGAGGCAGCCTGAAAACGGCAAGGGTTTTAGCTTGGTGCAAGCGCATGAACCCCTTTCAGGCTGCCTTTATGATGCCCCAAAGCCAAGCTGCGTAGCGAAGCTAAAACGTTTACGCCTTCATATAGTCGCACACCTTATCAATCTGCTCGGCGATGCTGCCTGAAAACTGGTTATCAAAAAACGCGCTGCCGATGGTGAACGCCCACGGCTGGGCGGCTTTGAGTTCGTCTAGGCGTTGGTAGCTGTTGACGCTGCCCGCGATGCACACGGGGATGGATACGCTTTTGACTAATTCGGCGTTGAGTTTTGCCGCATCGCCTGTGTAGCGGTAGCCGAGCAAATCTATGCCGTGCACGCCTTGGGCGGCGTAGCTTTGCGCTTCGGCGATGATGTCGGCGATGTTGCCGCTGAGGATGGTGGGGCGTTCGGCAAGCTCGCCCACAAAGGGCATATATTTCAAGCGGTTGGCTTGGCAAAATTGGTTGATGGATGGGTAGAATTTTGTGCCCATCAAAATATCGCAGCCGCATTCTAGCGCGGCTTCTGCGCCTGCTAAGCCAGCTTCTTCGGTGTATTCCACCACTTCTAAAAAGGTGGTTTTGCCGTCTGCTTTCATCAGGGTGAATAAGTCTTTCATTGCTCGGCGCGACAGCGGCTCTTCTTTGAAGCCCCAAAATTGGGCTTGGCTGTGGCGGTTTTGCAGGTAGATTTCGCGGGCGTTGGCAACGGTGTGGTCGTTATGGGTGAGCATAACGATAAGATGCGGTGTGGGCATGGGTGTTCCTTTGTGTGCGAATGTGTTTTGAGCTACGTTGAACTGCGTTTCAGGCTGCCTCTGTCGGTTTCTGCGCCCGCTGTATTAATGGCAGCCTGAAAATCAGTTGGCAATCAATTTAGATTTGCCAATCAATCGGTGCAATGCCGTGTTGCGCCAAATAGGCGTTGGCTTGGGAAAAATGCTTGCAGCCAAAAAAGCCTCGATAGGCAGACAGCGGCGAGGGGTGCGGCGCGGTAAGCACCAGATGGCGGCTGCGGTCTATCATCGCGCCTTTTTTCTGCGCGTGGCTGCCCCATAGCATGAACACGATGTTTTGGCGGTGCGCGTTAAGCTGGGCGATGACGCGGTCGGTAAACGTTTCCCAGCCAAGGTTGGCGTGCGAATGCGCTTGGTGGGCGCGCACGGTGAGCACGGTGTTGAGCAGCAACACGCCCTGCTCCGCCCAATGGTTTAGGCAGCCTGAAACGGGGATTTGGAAGCCCGCGATGTCGTCTGCCAATTCTTTATAAATGTTCACCAGCGATGGCGGCGGGCTGATGCCGTGTTGCACCGAAAACGCCAGCCCGTGCGCTTGATGCTCGCCATGATACGGGTCTTGCCCGAGGATAACGATTTTGGTTTGGGCAAACTCGGTAAGCTTAAAGGCGTTGAACACATCGGCAGCGGGCGGATAGATGGTTTGCCCGCTTTGGCGTTCGGCGCGAACGGTGGCGAGAATGTGTTGAAAATAGGGCTGGGCTTTTTCGGCGGCAAGGGCATCGTGCCAAGTCTGCATAGACTGCATGGGGTTGTCCTTTGGGATGACGGCGTTTCAGGCTGCCTATGATGCGGCATTAGGCAGCCTGAAAACTGGGTGCGTTGGGATGGTTTGAAAAATGCTTTTCAGGCTGCCTTGCTTATCCGCATCAGCATGATGCAGCCTGAAAGCGATGCAGCGCGGCATTCACTTTGGCTTGCGCTTCTGCATAACGGATGCCGTGCGTGTAATCGCGCACCAGCGGATGCTCGGCTTGATGCGGCGCGATAAACGGGCGGCAACCATCGGGCTGCGTGTTCACATTGCAATGCAAAAACATCGTGCTCGGCTCGTAGCCCATGATGCGGTTGCAAATCATGCCGAAATAGGTGGCTTCGTGGTCGCCGTCAAAATGGGCACGGTAATCATTAAAACTGGCTTCGCTCAGCGACACCCACACGCCATACTCCAGCGTTTCTTCGTGGTCAATAATCGGAATGTCCAGCACCACGCGGATAAAGCGGTCGATTTGGTCGGGATAGCGGATGGCGCAGAAATCGGTGTCGCATTCGGCTTGGAATTCGGCGTGTTCTGCTGCGGAAAGCTCGGCATACGGGTCGGGCGCAATAAAGCCCAGCGCGGGTAAATCTTCGTGTGTTTCGTGGCAAACGGTGCAAGTGTAGGTTGTTGAATGGTCTGTCATGGTGTTGTCCTTGTGATGATGCCGTTATCCATTTTCAGGCTGCCTTTTGATAATAATAGGCAGCCTGAAAACCATAAGGCAGCCTGAAAGCACCCCAATCACGCCAGCAAACTACTCCGCTTCATGCCCTTCCATCACCGCTTTCAACTCCTGATACAACGCGCGAAAATTCTTCGGCGGCTTGTTCAACTCCGCTTCCTTACGCGCATTGCGAATCAGCGTGCGCAACGCGCCCACATCCGCGTGCGGAAAATCCGACACAAACGCCGTCAGCGCATCATCGCTTGCCAGCAAACGGCTACGCGCCTGCTCCACCCGTTGCAAAAAAGCGTTGTGCGCTTGGTTGTCGCCTTTGAGCTTCGCCAAAAAATCGCGTATCGGCGCGGGGTCGATATCGCGCATCAGCCGCCCGATGTATTGGCGCTGGCGTTTCAACGCGCTGTTGGAAGTAATCTTTTTATACTCGCGGATGGCATCCAGCAAATCTTCGGGCAGCGCGAGCTTTTTCATTGTTTCGCTGGATAGCTCGGTTAATTCCATGCCCAAATCTTGCAGCGCATCCATTTGTTTTTTCATCTGGGTTTTGCTCACCCATTCTTCTTCGCGTTGGTTTTCCATTTTGTTTGTTAATTCTTGTTTACAAGGGACGCAATCATAGCAAAAAATCCATGCAACAGCCTGAAAAACTCTGCTTCTAGCCGCCCAAGCCCAATGCCATACCCGCCGAAAATTTAGCATCCTTAATATTTTTTAACGCCCAAGCAACGCGAAAACGGCTAAAATCCAGCCGTTTTTTTGTTCACAAAGCCCATTCATGTTCCAACACACCGCCGATGAACTCAAACAAGCCGCGCAAACCGCGCTTGAACTTGCCCAGCAAAAAGGCGCAACCGCCGCCGAAGTAGATTTAAGCGAATCGCTGGGGCAACGCGTGCAAGTGCGCTGGCGCGAAATTGAGCAAATTGAATATCAACAAGACCAATCGCTAGACATCACTGTGTTTGTGGGGCACAGCAAAGGGCGCGCCAGCACCGCCGACTTATCGCCCGATGCCCTTGCCCGCACCGTTCAGGCTGCCTGCGACATCGCCCGCTACACCGCCGAAGACCCGTTCTCAGGCATCGCCGATGCCAGCCTGATGGCAACGCACATCGCCGATTTAGACCGCTACCACGAATGGAATCTGTCCAGCGAACACGCCGTCGCCATCGCCAAAGAATGCGAAGAAGCCGCCCTATCCGCCGACAGCCGCATCAGCAATTCCGAAGGCGCGAGCGTGCACACCGCGCATTTTCAATTTGTGTACGCCAATTCGCACGGCTTTTGTCAACACCAGCGCGGCACCCGCCACAGCCTATCGTGCAGCGTGGTTGCCAGCGATGAAAACGGTATGGAACGCGATTTTTGGTACGACCTTGCCAGCGATCACCACGATTTAGACACTCCCGCCCATATCGGGCGCACCGCCGCCGAACGCGCCACGCGCCGCCTTTCTCCACAAACCGTTGCCACAGGCAACTATCCCATTTTGTTTGATGCTGCCGTAGCAGGCAGCCTGATTGGGCATATTGTGGGCGGCTTAACAGGTGGCGCACTCTATCGCCAAAGCAGCTTCTTGCAAGACAGTCTTGGCACGCAAATTCTCCCCAGCTTCATCAGTTTACGCGAAGAACCACATATCCCCCGCGCCCTAGGCAGCACCTATTTTGACAGCGAAGGCGTTGCCACCCAGCCGCGCTTTGTGATTGAAAACGGCATCGTGCGCGGCTATTTTTTGGATAGTTACAGCGCGCGCAAGCTCAAGCAAACCAGCACAGGCAACGCAGGCGGTGCACACAATCTTTATCTAACCGCCACCGAAAACAGCCAAACCGCCCTGCTCAAACAAATGGGCACAGGCTTGCTCATCACCGAACTGATGGGACAAGGCGTGAACATGCTCACGGGCGATTATTCGCGCGGCGCAGCGGGTTTTTGGGTGGAAAACGGCATCATCCGCCACGCCGTTTCCGGCATCACCATCGCAGGCAGCCTGAAAGAGATGTTGCGCAACATCGTCGCCACAGGCAGCGATTTCCGCCGCAACGCCAGCAGCAAAATCGGCTCGATTCTCATCAGCAACATGACGGTTGCAGGAGCATAACCATGACACGCCAACCACACATCTTTTTCATCATCCTCACCGCCGCCTTCGCGCCGCTGGCCGCCGATGCCTGCTCGCGCATGCAGCCCGTCGCCGCCTTCATCATGCTCAACGACCAAGACAGTGACCGCGCGCTGAACCTGACCGAATGGCTTGCCGCCGGTACGGGCGAAAACCTGATTGCCTCGTTCAAGCTCAACGACCCCGAAGAATTCACCATCTACGACATCGACCGCAACGGCGTGGTGGAAGCGCGGGAATTGGGGTTTAACTCGGTACACTATCGCACCGACCCTTGCTTGCGCATCCAATCATCCAGCTTTATGAACCCCAACGCCAAAAATGTCGCCCTGCATTAACGCCGCTTAATAGGCAGCCTGAAAATGGGAAATACCGTTTTCAGGCTGCCTATTGGTGTATGGTGTGAAGGCGCAAACCATGAGGCAGCCTGCGGAGCTAAAACTAAAATGGAGCGGTGACGGCTCGTCGCCACATGGTTAATTCAACATGGTTTGTTGGTTGGAAAAATGTCGGTGAGCCGCTGACGCTCCATTGTTTGTAGATTTAGCAAAGATTTCAGCCTAAAAAACCATCGCGCATATTTCATATTGCTACACGCCCCGCCATTCCCCTCCCATCAGGCAGCCTGAAAACCACCTCCCCACCCCAAACCCCTTTTCAGGCTGCCTCAACCCCATCCACAAGGAAACCCAAACATGACCGATTACCTTATCGCCCGCACCCACGACAATCAACCGCTTTGCCTGCACGCCAAGCTCGCCAACCGCCACGGCTTAATCGCAGGCGCAACAGGCACAGGCAAAACCGTAACCCTGCGCAAGCTCGCCGAAGCATTTAGCCAAGACGGCGTGCCCGTGTTTATGGCGGACGTGAAAGGCGACCTGTCGGGCATCTGCCGCGCCGGCGCAAACAGCGGCAAAGTTGCCGAACGCATCGCCCAATACCAGCTGCCCGCCGATTATCTGCAAGGCTTCCCCGTGCGCTTTTGGGATGTGTACGGCGAAACCGGCATCCCCGTGCGCGTGAGCATTTCGGCGATGGGCGCGATGCTGCTCGCCCGCCTGATGAACCTGAACGACACGCAAGAAGGCGTGCTGAGTCTCGTGTTCAAAGTGGCGGACGACAAAGGCTGGCACCTGATTGACCTCAAAGACTTGCGCGGCGTGCTGCAATACGTTTCCGAACACGCCGCCGAGTTCCGCAACACCTACGGCAACGTTTCCGCCGCCAGCATCGGCGCCATCCAACGCCAGCTTTTGCAACTGGAAAGCGAAGGCGCAGACCGCTTTTTCGGCGAGCCCGAGCTGAACCTGCAAGACTGGCTGCAAACCGACAACGGGCAAGGCATCATCAACATCCTCAACGCCGAAAAACTGATGCGCTCGCCGCGCCTGTACAGCGCGTTTATGCTGTGGTTTCTCGCCGAACTGTTTGAAACCCTGCCCGAAGTGGGCGACCCCGAAAAGCCCAAATTCGTGCTGTTTTTTGACGAAGCGCATCTGATTTTTGACAACGCCAGCAAAGTGTTGATTGAGCAAGTGGAACAATGCGTGCGGCTGATTCGTTCCAAAGGCGTGGGCGTGTATTTTGTTACCCAAAACCCGCTGGATTTGCCCGACACCGTGTTGGGGCAACTGGGCAACCGCGTGCAACACGCCTTGCGCGCCTTTACCCCGCGCGACCAAAAAGCGGTGAAATCCGCCGCCGACACTTTCCGCAGCAATCCGCAACTCAACGTTGCCACCGCCATCACCGAGCTTGCCGTGGGCGAAGCGTTGGTGTCTTGCTTGGACGAAAAAGGGCAGCCTGAAATCGTACAACGCGCGTTCATCATGCCGCCGCAATCGCAGCTTGCGCCATTGCCCGAAGCCGAACGCAACGCCGCATTCCAAGCCGACAGCCTGTATCCCGTGTACAAAGATTTGGTGGACAACTTCTCTGCCTACGAAGCCTTGCAGCAGCTGGCAAACGAGCAAGCGCAAGCGGCAGAGAGCGCGAAAAAATCGGAAGACGGCTTGCTTGGCGGCTTTTTGGGCGGGCTGTTTGGCAGTCGCAAAAAAGCGGGCAAAGGCTTGGGCTACGACTTGGCAGACAGCGTGGGCAGCCAAATCAACAAACAAGTAACCAAAGCCATCAGCCGCAGCATCATGGGCGTGATTAAAAATATGTTGAAATAAGGTATAATCGCCCCCGTTTCAGGCAGCCTGAAAGAACCGTTTTCAGGCTGCCTAAATTGTTTGCAAACCGAAATTTGCCATAACGGAACGGCGGCGGCTCGCCGATGTTGCCAACCGATAAAGCCCCGGTTAAACCATTTGGCGACGAGCCGTCGCCGCTCCATTTTGGATTTCAGGCTGCCGTTGGCGTTTTGCACAGGTTTCGGGCTTATCCATCCGCACCATCAAGTCTAACCGTTGGCAAACCGCCAACACGCTATATATTAGGCAGCCTGAAACGCCGTTCCACTCACGCCCCGTTTCGCGCCGCCCAAACTCACACATCCGCACCACCCATGATTGCCAGAATTTTCAAATCCAAAAAATCCCCCCCATCCAAAAAAACGGCGAAAAAAACCACAGGCAGCCGCGCGCCGCAAGCCAAAAGAACCGCCGCCAAGCCGCTGAACCCCAAAGCCAAAACCAAGGCGGCGGATGCCGCGCGCAAACCGCCCAAAACCGTGCTTTCCGTGCAACACGGCGGCAGCAGCGCCGAGCGCGACCGCAATTTAACCAGCGACACGCTGTGGCTGTTCGGCTTGGTGGCAACTTGTTATTCCGCCATCGCCTTGCTCACGTTTACCATGCGCGACCCTTCTTGGTCGCGCAGCGTGCCGCATTTGGGCATGGTGAAAAATCTGGCGGGCTTGCTGGGCGCGTATTTGGCGGATATTGCCTATTATTTATTTGGCTTTTCGGCGTGGTGGTGCATCATCGCGGCGGGCGTGGCGCTGTATCGCACGTTTCGCCCGCTGGTGGATGCAGGCATGCCGCCGTATAAAAAACTCAACGCGGGCATTGGTTTAGGCATGATGATGATTGCCAGCCCTGTGCTGGAAGCGTTTGCGTTTAACGCGCATTTGGATAAATCGCTGCCCTTTGGCGCGGGCGGCTTGGTGGGTTCGCTTACCGCAGCGGGCATGAACCATATGCTCGGCAGAGTGGGCGGCACGTTTGTGCTGGTGATTTTGATACTGCTGTCGCTGTCGTTTATCGTGCAGATTTCGTGGCTGGATTTTATGGAAAAGCTGGGCGTGCAGTTGGAACGCTTTTTCCGCGCCGTGTTCAGCCAAAAAGATCGCTTGATGCAGCCTGAAATCATCGCCGAAACCAAATTGCAGCCGCGCGTGTTGGCGGAAGTGGAAAACATCATCGCCGAGCCTGTGGCGCAAAAAATCAGCAGCACCAGCAATCGCAAAAAAATGGCGGTAACCATCGCCAACCCAGCGCAGCAGTCCAACCGCCGCGCGCCTGCCGAGCCTGCCATCAGGCAGCCTGAAAACGGCATCTACCGCCTGCCCGAATTAGGCAGCCTGAAAATCCCCGAAAACCAAAATGTTATCCTAGCCAGCGAAGAGCAGCTGTGCCAAACGGGCAACCGCATTGAAGCCAAGCTCGCCGAGTTTGGCATTGATGTGGACGTGGTTTCCGCCACCGCAGGCCCGGTGATTACACGCTATGAAATCATCCCCGCCAAAGGCGTGAAGGGCAGCCAGATTGTGAACTTGGCAAAAGATTTGGCGCGCTCGCTGGCGGTGCAGTCGGTGCGCGTGGTGGAAACCATTGCGGGCAAAAACACCATGGGCATCGAGCTGCCCAACGAACACCGCCAAGAAGTGCTGCTGCACGAGATTTTCACCGCCGACGTGTTCGCCGATGCCCAATCCAAATTATCCGTGGCGCTGGGCAAAGACATCGGCGGCGACGTGGTGGTGGGCGATTTGGCCAAAATGCCGCATTTGCTGGTGGGCGGGATGACCGGCTCGGGCAAATCGGTGGGCGTGAACGCGATGATTATGTCCATGCTGTTCAAAGCCACGCCCGACGAAGTGCGCTTTATTATGATTGACCCGAAAATGCTGGAATTAAGCATTTATGACGGCATCCCGCACCTGCTCTGCCCCGTGGTAACCGATATGCGCGAAGCGGGCAACGCGCTTAATTGGTGCGTTGCCGAAATGGAAAAACGCTATCGCCTGCTCTCTTATGCGGGCGTGCGCAATTTGGCGAGCTACAACGAGAAAATTCAGGCTGCCCAAGCGGCGGAAAAACCGCTGTTTAACCCTTTCAGCCTGAACCCCGACGAACCCGAGCCGCTGGAAAAACTGCCGCAGATTGTGGTGGTGATTGACGAGCTGGCCGATTTGATGATGACCGAGAAAAAAGCGGTGGAAACGCAAATCGCCCGCTTGGCGCAAAAAGCCCGCGCCGCCGGCATCCACATGATTATCGCCACGCAACGCCCCAGCGTGGATGTCATCACAGGCTTAATCAAAGCCAACGTGCCCACGCGCATGGCGTTCACCGTGCAAAGCCGAATCGACAGCCGCACCATCCTAGACCAAATGGGCGCGGAAGATTTGCTCAAATACGGCGATTTGCTGTTCCTGCAACCGGGCAACGCCGAGCCGCAGCGTTTGCAAGGCGCGTTTGTGAGCGATGATGAAGTGCATCGCGTGGTGGACTTTATCAAGCAGCAAGCCGAGCCGAACTATGTGGACGGCATCTTAACGGGCGAAGCCACCGAAGAAACCAACCAGTTCATCCACCCCGAAGCCAGCAGCAACCACGGCGACGATTTGTTTGACCAAGCCGTGCAGTTTGTGGTCAGCACGCGCAAAACGTCCATTTCCTCGCTGCAACGCCAACTGCGCATCGGCTACAACCGCGCCGCCAACCTGATGCAAGCCCTTGAAGACGAAGGCATCGTTTCGCCCGCGGGCGTGGACGGCAAGCGCAGCATTTTGTCGCGCAGCGAGGGGTAGATTTCAGGCTGCCTTTGTCGCTGCGCCATAAGGCAGCCTGAAAACCGTTTAACCCAGCCAATACGCACCCGCAACGTTTCAGGCTGCTCTTGCTGCCCCATCAAAGGCAGCTTGAAAACAAGTTTCCGCGCTGCCGCAAAACCAAAATCCACACAACCCAACCCAAACAACCATAACAACAATGCCCACCGCCGCCCAAATCAACGCCCTGCTCCCGCAAACCCAATGCCGTGAATGCGGTTTTTCAGGCTGCCTACCCTATGCCCAAGCCCTTGCCGACAGCCAAGCCCCCATCAACCTTTGCGCCCCCGGCGGTGCCATCGTTATCCACGACCTTGCCCAGCTTTTAAGGCAGCCTGAAATCCCCCCCGCTAAAAGCCAAAGCCCCGCGCTCGCATGGATAGACGAAGCCGTCTGCATCGGCTGCACCGCCTGCATCCGCGCCTGCCCCGTAGATGCCATCATGGGCGCGAGCAAGCAAATGCACACCGTGCTGGCAAGCGAATGCACAGGCTGCGGGCTATGCGTTGCCCCCTGCCCCGTAGATTGCATCTATATGCAGCCCACCACCGCCCGCCACCTGCCCCAAGCCCGCGTACTCACCACCAATGCACACGCCGCCGAGCGTTTTCAGGCTGCCCAACACGCCCAAGCCCGCTACGAAAACCAAACCGCGCGCAAACAGCGCACCGAAGCCGAGCGCAAACAAAAAGCCGCCGCCTACCAAGCCAAACTCGCCGCCCACCCAAGGCAGCCTGAAAACGGGCGCAACGCATTTGCACAAAGCCAAAACGAACCAAACGAGCGCAACGAGTTTCCAAAAAACCAAAACGAGCGCAACGAATTACGACAAAACCCAAACGAACCCGCCCCATCGCACCCCCCAAAATCCCCCAGCCTCAGCCCCGCCGATTTAATCGCCCAAGCCATGCAGCGCGCGCAAAAACAAAGCAACGAGCGCATCGTGCCCAGCAACCACAGCGACTTCCGCCAAAACCAAATCCGCGAAGCCCAACAACGCGCCACTTACCGCCGCTACCAACGCGATGCCCAATACGGCACGCCCGCCGAAAAAGCCGCCGCCATCGAATGGCTGCGGCAATACAAAGCGGAACAAGAAGCGCGCGAAGCCGCAAACCAACAGGCAGCCTGAAAACAGATTTGCAAGCCATTGCGCCCGCCCAACCATTTTCAGGCTGCCGCACCCGCCCGATGCAGCCTGAAACCCAAACCCACATCCCCAGCAAGGAATCATCTCATGTCCAAACCCAAAAGCGGTCTCGGCAGAGGCCTAGACTCCCTCATCGCCCTATCCGGCAACCTCCCGCCCGCCGAGCAAGACAACCGGCTCACCCACATCCCCATTGCCCAAATCCGCCCCAGCCGCTACCAAGCCCGCACCCAGTTTGACGACGACAGCCTGCAAGAACTTGCCGACAGCATCAAAGCCCAAGGCATCATCCAGCCCATCACTGTGCGCGAATACGGGCTGGATAACTACGAACTCATCGCAGGCGAACGCCGCCTACGCGCCGCCCAGCTTGCAGGCTTAACCGAAGTGCCCGTCGTCATCAAACACATCAACGACAAAACCGCCATGGCAATGGGTTTGATTGAAAACATCCAGCGCGAAAACCTGAATCCCATAGAAGAAGCCCAAGGCTTGCGCCGCCTGATTGACGAGTTTGAGCTCACCCACGAAGCCATCGCCCAAGCCATCGGGCGCAGCCGCAGCACCATCACCAACAGCCTGCGCCTGCTCAAACTGCCCGAACCCATCCAAGACATGATGGCGCAACACCACCTAGAAATGGGACACGCCCGCGCCATCATCAATCTGCCCGTGCAACAGCAGCTAGAACTCGCCCACAAAGCCGTAAAACACGCATGGTCGGTGCGCGAAATGGAACGCCGCAGCCAAGAAATCCTAAAAGACAAACCCGCCTCCGCCCAGCCCCATCCCGATATTCAACACATCGCCGAGCAGCTCACCGAAAAACTCGGTGTGTTGGTAGAAATCAAAACCCGCAACCAAAAATCAGGGCAAATCATCCTCAAATTCAACAGCCCCGAGCAATTTGAACAACTTTTGGAACAACTATAACCCCTTCATTCAACCCTAAGGAGCAAACATGAAAATTCTCGTAACAGGCGGCGCAGGCTTTATCGGCTCAGCCGTAGTGCGCCACATCATCAACCACACCCAAGACAGCGTGATCAACCTAGACAAGCTCACCTACGCAGGCAATCTAGACAGCATCGCCAGCGTTGCCGACAGCGAGCGCTATACCTTCGTGCAAGCCGATATTTGCGACCGCGCCGCGCTGGATAAAATCTTCGCCGAGCATCAGCCCGATGCCATCATGCACCTTGCCGCCGAAAGCCATGT
>CAUQDE010000014.1:0-14332 GCA_963516425.1 uncultured Kingella sp. | reverse complement strand
CTATGACTCAAAGATCATTATAAGAAAAATAATTTTTTGCTCAATAGGCAGCCTGAAAACCATAATCCGTTTTCAGGCTGCCTAAAACACACCCTATCACCCTATCGCTATGGCACAACGCTCCAAATCCTCCCCCGCATGGCTGCACGAACACGTTAACGACCCCTATGTGAAACGCGCCCAAAAAGACGGCTACCGCGCCCGTGCCGCGTATAAATTGTTAGAAATCAACGAAAAAGACAAGCTCATCAAACAAGGCACGGTTTTAGCCGATTTAGGTTCTGCCCCAGGCAGCTGGTCGCAAATCGCCGCCAAACTGGTAGGCAAAACAGGCAAAGTGTTCGCGCTGGACATCCTGCCGATGGACGCGCTCGACGGCGTGGATTTCATCCAAGGCGATTTTCGCGAAGAAGCCGTGTTGGCCGAGTTTGAACGCCTGCTGGATAACCGCCCGCTAGACCTTGTAATTTGCGATATGGCACCCAATATGTCGGGCAACGACACCATAGACCAAGCGCGGAGCTTTTATTTGTGCGAACTGGCGTTAGATTTCGCCCGCGAACATTTGAAAACAGGCGGCGCGTTTTTGGTGAAAGTGTTTCAAGGTTCGGGCTATCAAGAATACATGGCTGCCATGCGCGAAGTGTTCGGCACGGTGCAAACGCGCAAACCCGATGCCTCGCGCAATCGGTCTAGTGAGGTTTATTTATTGGGCAAGAATAAGCACTAAGGCAGCCTGAAAAATACCTTACAATCCCTTTTCATTTTTCTCATCAATAGGAGTTTGTTTCTGTGGGAAGCAACTTAAAAAACCTCGTTGCAGGGGCGATTTTATTTTTGGGCATCGCCTTTGGCGTGCAATATATGCGCGAAACCAAAGTGGATAACCAGCAAATTGAATATTCTCAATTTATCCAACAAGTTAAAGCAGGGCAAATCAGCAGCCTGAATATTGAAGGCTCGCCTATCGGCTACGAAATCAAAGGCGAGCGCAAAGACAAAACCACGTTCAAAACCAACGCGCCGATGGACGACAACTTGGTAACGCTGCTGGTGGACAACAAAGTGCGCTTTAAAGTTACGCCCGAAGAAAAACCAGGCTTTTTAAGCAGCATGTTTATGAGCCTGCTGCCCGTGCTACTGTTGATTGGCGCGTGGATGTGGTTCATGCGGATGCAATCGGGCGGCGGCAAAGGCGGCGCGTTTTCGTTTGGCAAAAGCCGCGCCAAGCTGCTGGATAAAGATGCCAACACGGTGAAATTTGCCGATGTGGCCGGCTGCGACGAAGCCAAAGAAGAAGTGCAGGAAATCGTGGATTATCTGAAAGCGCCCGACCGCTATCAAAGTTTGGGCGGGCGCGTGCCGCGCGGCATCTTGTTGGCAGGCAGCCCGGGCACGGGCAAAACCTTGCTCGCCAAAGCCATTGCGGGCGAAGCGGGCGTGCCGTTTTTCAGCATTTCGGGTTCGGATTTTGTGGAAATGTTCGTGGGCGTGGGCGCAAGCCGCGTGCGCGATATGTTTGAGCAAGCCAAGAAAAACGCGCCGTGCATCATCTTTATCGACGAGATTGACGCAGTGGGCCGCCAACGCGGCGCAGGCCTGGGCGGCGGCAACGATGAGCGTGAGCAAACGCTAAACCAATTGCTGGTGGAAATGGACGGCTTTGAAAGCAATCAAACCGTGATTGTTATCGCCGCGACCAACCGCCCCGATGTGTTAGACCCCGCGCTGCAACGCCCCGGGCGGTTTGACCGCCAAGTGGTGGTGCCGCTGCCCGATATTCGCGGGCGCGAGCAGATTTTGAAAGTGCACGCGCAAAAAGTGCCTTTGGACAAGAGCGTGGATTTGACTTCGCTGGCGCGTGGCACGCCGGGGTTCTCGGGCGCGGATTTGGCGAATTTGGTGAACGAAGCCGCGCTGTTTGCAGGCCGCCGCAACAAAATCAAAGTGGACCAAAGCGATTTTGAAGACGCAAAAGACAAAATCTACATGGGTCCCGAACGCCGCAGCATGGTGATGCACGAAGACGAAAAACGCGCCACCGCCTACCACGAAGCGGGGCACGCGATTGTGGCGGAAAGCCTGCCGTTTACCGACCCTGTGCACAAAGTAACCATTATGCCGCGCGGGCGCGCGCTGGGCTTAACTTGGCAGCTGCCCGAGCGCGATCGCATTTCGTTATACAAAGACCAAATGCTCAGCCAGCTGGCGATTTTGTTTGGCGGGCGCATCGCCGAGGATATTTTTGTGGGACGCATTTCCACAGGCGCATCCAACGACTTTGAACGCGCCACGCAAATTGCCCGCGACATGGTTACGCGCTATGGCATGAGCGATCGCATGGGCGTGATGGTGTATGCGGAAAACGAGGGCGAAGTGTTCTTGGGACGCAGCGTTACCCGTTCGCAAAATATTTCCGAGAAAACGCAGCAAGACGTGGATACCGAAGTGCGCCGCATTTTGGACGAGCAATATGCCGTTGCCTACAAAATCCTCAGCGAGAACCGCGACAAAATGGAAACCATGTGCAAAGCGTTGGTGGAATGGGAAACCATCGACCGCGACCAAGTGCTGGAAATTATGGCGGGCAAGCAGCCTAGCCCACCCAAAGATTACAGCCATAATGTGCGCGGGAACGGCGAGGTGATTGACGGCGTGGAGTTTGAAACGCTGCCCGAAGTGGACGAAGCCGAGCAAGCGACAGCCGAGGCGGCAAACTTGGCGAAACCGCAGCCTGAAACGGCGGATAATGCGGCGGATGAAGCCGTGCCAGCCGTTGAACAAGCGCAAGCCGCTGCGCCATCCGACAACGGCGAAGAGCCGAAAAACCAAGCCTAACGCCGATAAAAGGCAGCCTGAAAACGAGCAAAGCAAGTTTCAGGCTGCCTTTTTGAGTATAATGCGGCGTTTGTTCGGCAGCCTGAAAAGCCGCCCGCGTTACCATAATCCCCAAGCATTCATCATGAAAAAATTATCCCTCATTGCCGTGCTGTTGCTTGCCGCGTGCAGCAGCACACCGCCCGCCCAATATTACCAACTGCCCGACAGCGCGTTCAGGCTGCCTGCGCAAAGCAATCCCGCGCACAACATCGGCGTGAAAATCGTGTTGGCAGCGCCGATCAACGGCGACAGCCTGCTCTACCAAAGCGATGAGCACACGCTCACCCTCGCGCAGCAAAACCTGTGGGCATCGCCGCTGGACCAAGCCCTTGCCCGCGCCTTGGCAAACAAGCTCAACGCAGCAGGCAGCCTGAAATACCAGCCCGCCGAAGCCAGTAGCGCGCAGCTTACTGTTTACATAGACCGCTTCCAAGGCAGCTATCGCGGCGAAACCGAAATCAGTGGCTATGCCCGTTGGCAAAACGGCACGCAAACCCCGTTTCACGTTACCACGCCGCAGCAAGGCGATGGCTACGCCGCCATGCTCAACAGCTTGGATAAAGGCTTGGCAAGCGTTGCCCAGCAAATTGCGCGATAAAGGCAGCCTGAAACCTTTGCCAAACCTGCAACTGATGACTCACCGACATCTTGCCAACCCATAAAGCCCTATTGAATAAACCATTTGGCGACGAACCCTCGCCGCTCCATGTGAGATTTCAGGCTGCCTCTGGCGTTTGCCCTTGGCAACAGGTTTACCAGCATTGCGCTGCCGCCCCGCTCTGGCAGCCTGAAAACCCAAAAGCAGCCTGAAACGCTGTTTCCCCGCCCTGCCCTTTTCAGGCTGCCCCAATGCTTTACTCCGTCCTATCTCCCACACCATGCACCAATTCTCCATCCACGCCCCCGATGGCGAGCACCTCGGCTTTCTGGTGATGCTTGCCGACGACGAAACCGCTCCCTACCCCGAAAGCGGACAGCTCGCCCTGCAAATCCAACCCGCCGCGAAAAACACCGCGCTCGCCCGCCTTGCCCAAGCGCAAACGCTCTATTGGCAAACCGCCGGCGACCACGTCCGCATCCGCGACGAAGACGGCGACCACCACGCCAATATCCGCCAAGAATGGCTCATCGTCGGCGGCGAACACTACCAACTCAACGACTTAGAAGGCAGCCTGTAAACATGGAAAGCCTGTATATCCTTATCCCCATCAGCATCCTGCTCGTCTTTTTGATTGGCTACTTTTTTTGGTGGTCGGGCAAAAGCGGGCAATTTGACGACCTGGAAGGCCCCGCCCACCGCATCTTGATGGATGACGACGACACCTACAACAAAACCCCTCCGAAAGACACGCCATGAAAAACGATTTCGCCTTCGCCACCAGCCGCCGTTTCGCCCCGCTATTTGGCACGCAATTTTTAGGCGCGTTAAACGACAACTCGTTCAAAACCACGCTGTTCGTGCTGATTAGCTTTTACGGCTTGGGCAAAAACGACACCATCCCGTCCGAACAAATGCTCAACGTGGGCGCGCTGCTGTTTATCCTGCCTTATTTCCTGTTTTCATCGTTTTCGGGGCAGCTTGCCACGCGCTACAACAAAGCCCGCCTCGCCCAAGCCACCAAAGTGTTGGAAGTGGCGGTGATGGCGGTGGCAGGCTTCGGTTTTTACATCCAATCCGCGCCCCTGCTGCTGTTGTGCCTGTTTGTCATGGGCACGCAATCCACGCTGTTCGGTCCGGTCAAATACGCCATCCTGCCCGAATACCTCGCCGAAAAAGAACTCATCATGGGCAACGGTTTAATCGAATCGGGCACGTTTATCGCCATTTTGCTCGGGCAGATTATCGGCACGGTAGTGGCCGGCGAAAGCCCGCTGATTTTGGCGGGCTGGGTGGTGCTCATCGCCGTTTTGGGCTTGGGCGCAAGCGCCGCCATGCCATCGGTTGCGCCCAAAGAGCCCGAATTGAAAGTGGATTGGAACATCGCCCGCGGCACCCAATCGCTCATCGCGCAAACCTATAAGCAGCCTGAATTGTTTACCGCCATCATGGGCATTTCGTGGTTTTGGTTTGTGGGCGCGGTGTACACCACCCAGCTGCCCACCTTTGTCCGCATCCATTTGCACGGCAACACAGCGGTGTTCAACCTGATGCTCACGCTGTTTTCCGTCGGCATCGCATCAGGCTCGATTACCTGCGCCAAGCTCAGCAAAGGCGATTTGAAACTCTGGCTGGTAACCCTCGGCGCAACGGGGCTGACCGTTTGCGGCAGCGCGTTGGTATTCGTGTTATACGGCACGCAGTTTTCAGGCAGCCTGAACGACTTGCAAGGCGCGGGCGCATTCCTGTCGCAAGGCATGGCGTATCCCGTTATCCTGCTGATGATAGGCATCGGCTTTTTTGGCGGTTTCTTCTCCGTGCCGCTGTACACATGGCTGCAAACCGCCTCGTCCGACGAGTTTCGCGCCAACGCCATCGCCGCCAACAACATCATGAACGCCGTGTTTATGGTTGCCGCCGCGCTGATGAGCATCGTGCTGCTCACCCTGTTCAACAGCATTTTGCTGCTGTATTTGGTCGTTGCCTTGGGCAACATCGGCTTTTTGTATTATCTGGGCAAACGTGCGCCGCAGCTTTTCAAACGCAGCTAATCATGTTTACAACAAAGGCAGCCTGAAACGCCCATACCTGTTTTCAGGCTGCCTCATCCCTTAACCCCGCCACACCTTTATCGCCATGACCACTACACCCCAACAGCAGCCTGAAACCCCCAGCCCCACCCCTTTGCCACCGCAAGCAACCGCCGCCCAACACGCGCAAAAAAAACGCAAAACCATCGTGATTTGGCTGCGCGTGATTGCCCTGTTGTTCGCAGGCTTCTTTTTCCTCAGCCAATGCGGCATGAGCAAGCCCAAAGCCAAAGCCACCATCGTAGAAAGCTGCATCCAAAACGTGCCACACGCGCCCAAATGGCAGCAAGACCTTGCCCAACGCAGCCTGAAAGACCCCGATGGCACGCTCGTTGCCCAATATTGCGTGTGCATGTGGGACGAGCCGCTGCAAAAACTCTCTGCCCAGCAAATCCAATCGTTCGCCAAAATCAGCCCCGAGCAGCAACTCGCGCTGCTGGGCGGCGCAGACGCATTCAGCAAACGCGATGCGCAATGCATCGCCAACTTAGGAGCAAAAAAATGATGACACCCGAAAACACCCGTTTAATCATCGTGGACATCCAAGAGCGGCTGCTGCCCGCCCTGCACGAAAACCAAGCCTTTCTCGCCGCCTGCCGCCAATTTATTACAGGTGCAAATCTGCTGGGCGTGCCGCACATCATCACCGAGCAATACCCCAAAGGGCTAGGCGCAACCGTGCCCGACATCGCCTTGCTCACGCCCGATGCGCCCAAATTCAGCAAAACCCAATTTTCCGCCTACACCGCCGAAGTCGCCGCCGCGCTGCAACAAGGGCAGCCTGAAAATCAAAAGCCCAACATCATCCTAATCGGCTGCGAAACGCATATCTGCATGCTGCAAACCGTGTTGGATTTGCGCCAGCAAGGCTACAACGTGTTGATTCCGCAAGAATGCGCCACCTCGCGCACCGCTGCCAACAAAGCCAACGGCTTGCAGCAAATCCAAGCGGCGGGCGGCATTGTGAGCAATATTGAAAGCCTGCTGTTTATGCTGCTCAAAGACGCGCAGCATCCGCAATTCAAAGCCATTTCCAAATTGATTGTGTGATTTCAAACGCGGCAATCCGCGCCCCAAAGGCAGCCTGAAAACGTATTTCCCGTTTCAGGCTGCCTGATTGTTTAAACGCATCCCCCGCCCCGCCCATTACTCTGCTAAAATCGCACGTTTTTTAATCCATCCGCAAAGGAACGCAAATGATTGATTTCGCACACGCCGCCGATGGCGCAGTTGCCGCCAACCAAAGCCCTTGGTCTGCCCTGTTGATGTGGGTGCCGCTGATTGCCATTGTTTACTTTATGATGATACGTCCCAACCAAAAACGCGAAAAAGCCCGCCAAGCCATGATTAGCGAGCTGAAAAAGGGCGACCGCGTGTTGCTTGCCGCAGGCTTTTACGGGCGCGTGGTTAAAGCGGGCGAACAAATTTTCACCATTGAGCTAGCACGCGGCGTAAACATTGAAGTGGATAGAAACGCCATCGCCGCCAAAGTGGATGCCACCGCCGCCACGCCCGAAGCCGCGAACACGACGACACCCGCTGAATAGTTTTCAGGCTGCCTCCCATAGCCAACCTGTATTCGCCCCAATACCCATCAACAAACAGCAATGGCACGTCCCTTGCTGTTTTCCACGTTTGACCATCCTTTCACGGCAGCCTAAAACGCCCCCAAAGGCAGCCTGAAAACCCAAGGAAAAACCATGAACCGTTATCCGCTTTGGAAATACCTGCTGATTGCGCTCACGATTGTGCTCGCCGTGATTTACACGCTGCCCAATCTATACGGCGTAACCCCAGCCATCCAAATTTCCACCAACCGACAATCCATCACCATCAATGCCGACACCGAAAAAACCGTTGCCGATGCGTTGCAAAAAGCCAATATCCAGCACGGCGGCATGTTTATCGCAGGCGGCAGCCTGAAAGTGCGCGTGTCCGACGCCACCAAAATCTCCGCCCGCGATGCCATTGATGCCGCGCTGGGCGAGGGCTACATCGTCGCGCAAAACCAAATCGCCAACAGCCCCGAATGGCTGGAAAAAATCGGCGCCAAACCCATGTTCCTTGGCTTGGATTTGCGCGGCGGCGTGCATTTCACCATGCAAGTGGACATGAAAGCCGCGCTGGAAAAAACGCTTGACCGCTATGCCGGCGACATCCGCCGCACCATGCGCCAGCAAGACATCCGCGTGGGCGGCATCCGCAAGCAGGAAAACAGCCTTGTGGTGCCGTTCCAAGACGCGGCCGACATGCAAAAAGCCCTGCCCGAATTGCAAAAAATGCTGGAAGGCGCGCAAATCAGCAGCAATGGCAACGAGATTACCGTGGCGCTGCCCGACGCGCTGCTGGCGCAAATCCGCAGCGATGCCGTGAAGCAAAACATCACCACGCTGCATAACCGCGTAAACGAGCTGGGCACCGCCGAGCCCGTTATCCAACAGGCGGGCACCGACCGCATCGTGGTGCAACTGCCCGGCATGACCGACACCGCCAAGGCCAAAGACATCATCGGGCGCACCGCCACGCTGGAAGTGCGCATGGTGAGCAGCGACATGGCGCTGTACGCGCAAGCGCAAAACGGCAACATCCCCGATGGCTACGAACTGCTCAGCGACAACGAAGGGCATCAGTTCTTGGTGAGCAAGCAGGTGGAACTGACCGGCGAAAACATCAACCAAGCGCAGGGCAGCCAAGACCAGCAAACCAAGCTGCCGATTGTGAGCCTTGCGCTGGACAGCTCGGGCTCGTCCACCTTTGCCGATTTGACCACCGCCAACAAAGGCAAAATCATGGCGATGGTGCTGATTGACCAAGGCAAAGCCGAAGTGGTAACCGCGCCGCGCATCAACGAGCCGATTACAGGCGGGCGCGTGCAAATCACAGGCATGGCAAGCCTTGCCGAAGCCAACGACGTGGCGCTGCTGCTGCGCGCTGGCTCGCTTGCCGCGCCGATGAAAATCATTGAAGAGCGCACCATTGGCCCCTCTTTGGGCGCGGAAAACATCAGCAAAGGCATCCATTCCACCGTGTGGGGCTTTGTGGTCGTTACCGTGTTCATGATTGTGTATTACCGCCTGTTCGGCATTTTTTCGGCCATTTCGCTGTCGGCTAACCTGTTATTCCTGTTTGCCATTTTATCCGCCCTGCAAGCCACGCTCACGCTGCCGGGCATCGCCGCGATGGCATTGACGCTCGGCATGGCGATTGACTCCAACGTGTTGATTAACGAGCGTATTCGCGATGAATTGCGCGAGGGCAAAAAAGCGCAAATCGCCATCAAAGAAGGCTACGACCACGCTTGGGACACCATTTTGGATTCCAACTTAACCTCGCTGATTGCGGGCATCGCCCTGCTGATTTTCGGCACGGGCCCCGTGCGCGGCTTTGCGATTGTGCATTGCTTGGGCATTATGACTTCCATTTATTCATCCGTTGTGGTGTCTCGCGCTTTGGTGAATTTGTGGTACGGCAACCGCAAAAAGCTGCAACATCTCTCCATCGGCGTGCGCTATCCCGCCGTGTTAGACAAAAAAGAGGAGGCTTGATATGGAACTCTTTCATTTTAAACGCGACATTCCGTTTATGAGCTATGGCAAGCTCACCACGTTCATTTCATTGGCAACGTTTATCCTCGCCGTTATCTTTTTGTTGACGCGCGGGCTGAATTTGTCGGTGGAATTTACGGGCGGCACGCTGATGGAAGTGGAATACGCTTCGGCACAAGGCGCAGATTTGAACAAGGTGCGCCACAGCTTGGACACGCTGAAAATGGGCGAAATCCAAGTGCAGGCACTCGGCACCAACAAACACATTATGATTCGCCTGCCCAACCGCGAAGATTTGTCTTCCGCGCAGCTGTCCAACCAAGTGATGGACGTGCTGAAAAAAGACAGCAGCGATGTGAGCCTGCGCCAAGTGGAGTTCATCGGCCCTGCGGTGGGCGACGAATTGGTGAGCCACGGTTTGACCGCGCTGGGCATGGTGGTTTTCGGCATCATCATCTATTTGGCGATGCGCTTTGAATGGCGGTTTGCCGTGTCTGCCATCATCGCCAATATGCACGATATTGTGATTATTCTCGGCTGCTTTGCCTTTTTCCAATGGGAGTTTTCGCTCACCGTGCTGGCGGGGGTGTTGGCGGTGTTGGGCTATTCGGTGAACGAATCGGTGGTGGTGTTTGACCGAATCCGCGAGAATTTCTACAAAGGCTCCATGCGCAACCACACCGTGCCCGAAGTCATCGATAACGCGATTACGCACACCATGGGGCGCACCGTGATTACTCACGGCTCCACCGAGGCGATGGTGATTTCCATGCTGATATTCGGCGGCGCGGCGTTGCACGGCTTCGCCATGGCACTGACCATCGGCATTGTGTTCGGGATTTACTCTTCTGTGCTGGTGGCCAGCCCCTTGCTGCTGATGTTCGGGCTAGACCGCCACAATATCGTGAAGCAGAAAGTGCAAAAAGAAGAAGCGGTGGTTTAACCGCCGCAGATGGTTTTCAGGCTGCCTTATCGGATGCGATAGGCAGCCTGAAAATTATTGGACGAAGTGGCAACGGTTCGCCGCCAAATGGTGCATTGAATCAGCGGCGCGGGTTGCAAGCCGCAATGTCGGCGAGCCGCTGCCGCTCCATGATGACGCCGCTCCATGTTACCCGGTTTTCAGGCTGCCTTATCAGCAACGATAGGCAGCCTGAAATCTATATTAAGGCACATCAAGCGTTTTCAGGCTGCCCTACTCCGCTTCCGCCAGCGCAAACGCCACCACCTGCTCCCGCTCGTCGCTCAGGCTCAGATGCACCCGCGCAATGCCGCGCGCCGCCAGCCAAGCCGCCAATTCGGGCGCGCAGGCAAACACCGGCTTGCCCAGCCCGTCATGAGCCACACCGATAAAACGCAGGCTCACTGGCTCGCGGATGCCCGTGCCCACCGCCTTGGCAAACGCCTCTTTCGCCGCAAAGCGTTTGGCTAAAAAGCGCGCGGGCTGCGCGTGCGCGGCGTAGGTTGCCCATTCTTGCGCCGTTAAAATGCGCCGCGCCAGCGCATCGCCGTAGTTTTGATGCAACGCCGCGATGCGCGGCACGGCGACAATATCCGTGCCGATGCCGTAAATCATTTTCAGGCTGCCTATCGGATGCCGCTGCGCGCGCGGAACATGGCTTCCTTCATCTGCCGAATCGCATCGGGCAAGCCCAAAAATATCGCTTGGGCGATGATGGAATGCCCGATGTTCAGCTCCACAACCTGCGGAATCTGCGCAATCGCGCCCACATTCTGCACGGTCAAACCGTGCCCCACGTTCACCGTTATCCCCAAGCCGTCGGCAAACGCCGCCGCCTCGCGGATTTTGGCCAACTCCGTCGCGCGCGCCGCAGGCGTGGGCGCATCGGCATACGCGCCCGTGTGCAATTCAATCACCCGCGCGCCGCAATCATAGGCAGCCTGAATCTGCGCCCGCTCGGCATCAATAAACAGCGACACGCGAATGCCCGCCGCGTGCAGGCGCGCCACATAATCGCGCACCTTTTCAGGCTGCCCCGCCACATCCAAACCGCCCTCTGTGGTTACCTCGGTGCGCTTTTCGGGCACGATGCACACGTCTTCGGGCATCACTTGCAGCGCGTTGGCGAGCATTTCTTCGGTCATCGCCATTTCCAGATTCATCCGCGTTTTAATCGCCTGCCTGATGGCGAACACATCCGCGTCTTTGATGTGGCGGCGGTCTTCGCGCAGATGCAGGGTAATCGCGTCCGCGCCGTTGGTTTCCGCCACCAAAGCCGCTTCCAGAGGGCTGGGGTAAGATGCGCCGCGCGCGTTGCGCAACGTGGCAACGTGGTCAATGTTGATGCCGAGTAACATGGTTGTTTCCTTAATATTTGTTTACAAAAAAACGGGCGCAGTTTAGCACTTTCCGCCTGTTGCTTAGGCAAATTTTGCTTATTTACTCAAATTCTAACCGTTGCCCCAACCTTGTTTGACATATGTCAAAACGAAACTTTGAGCTATCCCCCATAATGCGCTGCATCGTAAAGACAACGCAAGTTGTTGTTTTGAGATATTTCTAAATTGTTTTCCTCTTGATGTGTGTGTTTCGGTGTGAACGCTGTTGGTTCACACCGTTTTTTTTGCGTGCGATTTGCGGCAGCCTGAAACCTGAATACGGGTCAGCCATCTCGGCGAACTTTTGATGCGCTATCGGCGGCAGGCTTCGCAAGGGTTTCAGGCTGCCTCTGCCGTTTTTCCCCGCTTAGGCAGCCTGAAACGCCTGCACCGCCGCCATAAACGCCGCCATCTTCTCGGGCGATTTCACGCCCGCCGCGCTTTCCACCCCGCTGGACACATCCACCGCCTGCGCGTGTGTAACGCGCAAGGCATCGGCAACATTCTCTGCGTTTAAGCCGCCCGACAAAATCCAATGCCCGTTTAGCTTTTCAGGCAGCATCGTCCAATCGAAGGTGTGCCCTGTGCCGCCGTATGCGCCGTGAACAAAGGCATCAAACAGCACGGCGCGGGCATCGGCGAAATCGCGCAGGGCGGCGGTGATGTCGGCGGGGGTTTGCACGCGCACGGCTTTGAGATAGGGACGGCGGAATTGTTGGCAGAAGGCGGGCGTTTCGTCGCCGTGGAACTGCAAAACGTCAATCGGCACACGGGCGAGGATTTCGCGGATGTGCTCGGCGGTTTCGTTCACAAACAGGGCGACCACGCTGACAAACGGGGGCAGCACGTGCACGATGGCTTGCGCTTGGGCGATGGTTACGCAGCGTTTGCTGCCGGCGAAAAAAACCAGCCCGATGGCATCTGCGCCCAGTTGCGCGGCGATTTGGGCATCTTGGGGGCGGGTGATGCCGCAGATTTTGGTTTGGATTTTGGTCATGGGTTTTTTAGGGTGGGTTGGGATGGGGTTAATGGGCAGCCTGAAAAACGTGGTTTGGCGTAATAGTCAAACAGGTGTTTTCAGGCTGCCTTAATGTTGGCGATTGGGTATCGGATAGGCAGCCTGAAAATAAAATAGGATTGGGCTGTGGGGCTTGGTGGGCAAGCGAGTTGCCCACCCTACAAGGCAGCCTGAAATTGGGTTTAGCGTAAACAGCAAAAACCTGCCTTTTCAGGCTGCCTATTGGCTGAGCTGGCGGTGAAACACAAGCGTTTGATACTCATCCGCCAGCCGTTTGCCTAGCTGTTCGGCGATGTAAACGGAGCGGTGTTGCCCGCCTGTGCAGCCGATGGCGATGGTTACATAGCTGCGGTTTTCTTGGCGGATGCGCGGTAGCCAGCGGGTTAGGAAGCGGTGGATGTCGCTTATCATTTCGTTCACCAGCGGCTGGGCGGCGAGAAATGCTTGGATGGGCTGGTCTTTGCCGTTGTAGGGGCGCAGGCTGGGGTCGTAGTAGGGATTGGGCAGGCTGCGCACGTCAAACACGAAATCGGCGGGGGGCGGCGCGCTGTGTTTGAAGCCAAATGAGACGATGCTCACCAGCAGGCGGTTGTGGTCTATGCCTATCCATTGGGCGACAAGCTGGCGCAGTTGTTGCGCGGTAAGCTGGCTGGTGTCTATGCAGTAGGCGTGTTCGCGCAGGGGGGCGAGCCATTCGCGCTCGCGGCGCAGGCTTTCGGGCAGGGTGATGTGGTTGCGGGCGAGTGGGTGGCTGCGGCGGGTTTCGGAGAAGCGGCGCAGTAGCACGGCATCGCTGGCTTCTAAAAACAGGATGCTGACTTGATGCCCCGCGCGGCGCAGGGCGATTAGGGTTTCGCGGGCGGTGTGGGTGTTGAGATTGGAGCGGATGTCTATGCTGATGGCGAGTGGGTTGTTGTTTTGGCTGGGGTGGCTGTGCAGTTGAATTAGCTCGGGCAGGAGTTCCAGCGGCAGGTTGTCGATGCAAAAGAAGCCGTTGTCTTCCAGCAGATTGAGGGCGATGGTTTTGCCTGAGCCGGACAAGCCGCTAATCAAGATTATTTTCATGGCTGTTCTCTTCGGGTTTGTTCATCATGCTTTGGTGGCGTTCTAGGAATTCTTTGGTGCTGTCTTTGCCGTGGCGTTGCAGGATGTAGTTGCGCACGGCGGCTTCCACCAACACGGCTAGGTTGCGCCCTGCGGCAACGGGCAGCGTTACCGAGCGGACGGGGACGTTCAATATCGTTTCGGTTTCGGTGCGGATGCTGAGGCGGTCTAGCGTTTTCATGTAATCGTCATCCGCCAGCACAAGGTTGATAATCAGGCGCAAGGTTTTTTTGGGGCGAATGGCGGTTTCGCCAAACATATGGCGGATATTGATCACGCCCAAGCCGCGCACTTCCAAAAAGTCGCGCAACACGGGCGGGCAGCGGCCTTCCAGGTTTTCGGGCGTGGTGCGATACAGCTCAATGGCATCATCGGCAACCAAGCTGTGCCCGCGCGAAATCAGTTCCAACGCCAGCTCGCTTTTGCCCAACCCTGATTTGCCGGTGAGCAGCACGCCGATTTCAAACACGTCCAAAAACACGCCGTGTTTGATGGTGGAGGCGGCAAGCACGCGCTGCAAATAAATCCGCAGCACGTCCATCAGATAGGGGCTTTCTAGCTTGGAGGTGAGCAGCGGGGTGTTGTGCGTGTGGCAATAATCGCGCAGGCTTTGCGGGATGGGCAAGCCGTTGGCAACGATGACCAGCGTCATCGGAAAGTTGAACAGCTCGTTCAAGCCTGTGTGGTGCTCGGCTTGTTCAAAATTTTGCAGATAGGCGACTTCGGCAACGCACATCACTTGCACTTGGTTGTGGTG
>CAUQDE010000013.1:0-14633 GCA_963516425.1 uncultured Kingella sp. | reverse complement strand
TAAGCGCGGCATTGAGCGCTGAAATCGGCTTGCAGTTGCGGGTAATAATCGCTGTCCATAATCGGGCTGGCGTAGGCGGAAAACTTGGTGGGGTAATAGTGATACATCAGCATCATCCAATCGCGTGCAGCCTGAATATTGCCTGCGCGATAGGCAGCGAAGGCATAGCGCTGGGCGTTGGCATAGGGGCGATATTGCAGCGAATCGGCGGCGGCTTTTGCCCATTCGGGCATGGTTTTGCTGTTGGGATCAAAATGGTTGATCAGCTGAAAATGCGCGTAGTAGCGAAAGAGCGCGTTGCGGCGGGCGATGCGTTGCAAGCCTGCGATGTTTTTTGCTTGCTGGGCGGTGCTGCCGCCGCTGGCAGAAAACTGGCGCAATTCTTGATACACAACAGCGTTATACACAATGCCTGCGCTCAATAGCGCGGTTGCCACGGCAACGGCGGCGTAAACCATTTTGCTGGGGCGAACATCCGCCGCGCAGGTTTTCAGGCTGCCTGATGCTTGGACTTGCTCGCTGGCTATGGCGGGAGCAAAGCCGATAAACAGCGCAAAAATGCTGAGAAAATAGACATACCAAAGCGGATATTCCAGCGTGCTGTGCACCAAAGAAACGCTTATCAGCGCGAGAATCAACACACCTGCGGGCGCGTTGGCGCGTTGAAAGCAGCCACGAATCGCCCATGCCATGCCGAGCAAAACCAAAGCGGTGCCCACGATGCCCATTTCGGCGAGCAAGTTGAGAAAGGAATTATGACTGTGGGTGAACAACACATTGGTTTCATACGGGCGAAAGGTGGTGGGGTAAACATTGGTTAAAAAGCCATACAGCGGATAGCTGCCCCAACCGTGCCCAAACCACGGCGCGGATAGGAAAATTTGCCACGCTTTTTGCCATTCGTAGCCACGCCCCGAGCCTGCGATTTGCGAGCCGTGGCTGATGCGCTCTGCCGCGCTGGTAATCGTGCCCTCGCGGAACAAATCCAACACAGGCTCAACGGCAAACTGCCCCAGCAACACAATCGCCGCCGCCGCGCCCAAGCCCAACACCGTGCGCGTGCTGAGGCAGCCTGAAAACAGGCGATACAACGGCAGCAACACCAGCATCGCCAACACATAGCCAAAAATCGTGCGCGAACCGGTTAAGCCCATAGTCGCCGCAATAAACAGCATCAGCGGCAACGCAAAAACCAGCGCCAAACGCCGTTGCGCCCAAAGCCAGCCCGTTGCCAGCATCCCCCACATCAAATAATGCGCGAAATGATTGCGCTGGGC
The DNA here is from genome assembly GCA_963516425.1 of uncultured Kingella sp. Taxonomy (GTDB): domain Bacteria; phylum Pseudomonadota; class Gammaproteobacteria; order Burkholderiales; family Neisseriaceae; genus Kingella_B. The sequence goes on along the minus strand of CAUQDE010000013.1, from coordinate 13,356 downwards.
GAGCTGCCCTTCCACAATGCCCTTGCGATACATCAGCAAGCCGCCGAATTTATCCGCCAAATCAGCATATTGCAGCCAGCCCACCGTTGCTTGCAGCGCCGCGCCCAGCAGCAACACCGCCGCCAAAATAGACAACGCACGCTCCGCGCCCAAGCGCACCACCCAGCCGCGGCACGCCCAACACAGTAGCGCCAGTATGGCAAACGTCCATGCCGCCATGTCGCTCATGCCGATATAAGTCAGCTGCATCATGCGCGCTTGCGCCGCCCAAAAAATCGCCAGCGCCGCAAAATAATACGATGCGGCAGGAATCCGCGTTTTCAGGCTGCCTGAAAGCAGCGTGAACGCCACCAAAATCAAGCAGCCCAACAGCGAGCCCGCTTCCAAAAAAAAGCTGGGCAAAGGGCCCACGCGCATAATAGAAAACGGCGCCGCCACCACAATCACAAACAAGCCCAGCCAAAGCGGCAGCGTTTCGCGGCTAAACAAAACCTTGCGTTCAGAGCAATCCATGCGCTTAATCCTTCTTTTTAAACTGTTTTAAATACCACAAACAACACACAAAAAACACCACCGACAGCGCCGTTTCCACCCCCGCCAGCGCACGGCTTAACGGCGTGGGGTCAAACCAGCGCATCACGCTTTCGCAAAAATACGCCAAAATCAGCATAGAACAATATTGATAGGTGTAAACCCGCCCGCGCAAAATGCCACGCAACGGCAGCAGCAGGGGCAACAGCTTAATCAGCAGCAACACGCGCCCCGTGTGCAACGGCGCAAACGCCCAATCCCACAGCAGCGTGAGCGCAATCAGCGCACACCAAGCAGCTTGCGCAAGCCAAAGAGAATAGGAAAGAGAATAGGGCGGGCGATTGCTCATAAAAAACCTTGTTGAGGCAGCCTGAAACGGCGTTCGGCGTAGCAAAAAAGGAAGGAAATCGTGTTTTCAGGCTGCCTATATTGAAACAGCCTAGGGCAGCCTGAAAAGCATACGGTGGGCATTCAGCCCGTTTCAGGCTGCCATAGCAGGCAAGCCCAATCATATAGCCAAAAAAAGCGCGGTATTATATCGCCCGGTTATAAAACAAAGTAACAGAAATTCTTTTATTTTCCGTTTGTCTCGCCGTAACATAGCCCAATCGCAATTTTGCATAACCAACCCAAGGACGCAATCATGGCAATCGCACCCAACATCAACACACTCATCGGCAACACGCCGCTGGTTCAGCTCAACCAACTCACGCAAGGCTTGCCCGCCCGCGTGGCAGTTAAACTGGAATTTTTTAACCCCGCAGGCAGCGTGAAAGACCGCATTGCCATTGCGATGGTGGAAAGCGCCGAGAAAGCCGGCAAAATCAAAGCAGGCAGCACCATCGTGGAAGCCACCTCGGGCAACACCGGTATCGGCTTGGCGATGGTGTGCGCGGCAAAAGGCTACAAGCTGGCGATTGTGATGCCCGAAAGCATGAGCAAAGAGCGCAGAATGCTGCTGCGTGCCTACGGCGCAGAGCTGATTCTCACCCCCGCCGCCGAGGGCATGAGCGGCGCGATTGCCAAAGCCGAAGAGCTGGTGAAAAACCACCCCGACACCCACTTCATGCCGCGCCAGTTTGACAACCCCGCCAACCCCGAAATCCACCGCCAAACCACCGCCGAAGAAATCTGGCGCGACACCGACGGCAAAGTGGACATTTTCCTCGCCGGCGTGGGCACAGGCGGCACGCTCACCGGTGTGGGTGAAGTGTTGAAAGCGCGCAATCCCAACGTGCAGATTTATGCCGTGGAGCCCGCCAATTCGCCCGTGTTGAGCGGCGGCGAAAAAGGCGCGCACGCCATTCAAGGCTTGGGCGCAGGCTTTGTGCCCAGCATTTTGAACACCCAAATTTATGGCAACGTGATTACCGTAACCAACGAAGACGCGCTCGCCACCGCCCGCGCCCTTGCCGAAAAAGAAGGCATTTTGGCGGGCATTTCATCAGGCGCAGCCGCATGGGCAGCGTTGGAATTGGCGAAAAAACCTGAAAACGCAGGCAAGCTGATTGTTACCGTGTTGCCCGATTTCGGCGAGCGTTATCTTTCCACCGCGCTGTATGCCGATTTGGCGTAATGCCCGTCATTAAAGGCAGCCTGAAAACGCCGTTTGCCCGTTTTCAGGCTGCCTTTTGTTTGCCCGATTTGGATGCGTGTGAACAAGCAGAGCACGTTGAGGCAGGTGCATCGGCATCATCCTGTTTTCAGGCTGCCTGTTCATCCCGCCCAAGGCAGCCTGAAAACCCTGCCCATCCAACCCGCCCGCAAAACTTTGCGCTATTGCAAAAATAGGTTAATATTCCGCGTTAATAAGACTCGGAATATTACTTGGAGACCCAGCCATGATAAAAAAAGCCCTTACATTAAGCCTGCTCGCCATCGCGTTAAGCGCGTGCCAAAGCGGATTCAACAGCGGCCGCACGCCATCGAGCAGCGTTTCCGCCGCAGGTTTTAGAATGAAATCCAGCCATTATTCCGATGTGGCGAAAATCCGCGCCGAAGCCAATCGTCTCGGCACGCAAGTGCGCGAAGGCAAGCTCACCAAAGTGCAAGCCGCGCAGCATTTAAACCGCTTCCGCTTGGAATTGGTGGGGCATAATAATGTGGACGACAGCGTGTATGAAGTGTATCTGCGCTCCGCTGTGGACAACCAACGCGGCAGCATCAGCGCGCAGCAACAACGCGCCTATGTGGAAAACGCGCTCAAAGGCTGGCAACAACGTTGGCCGGCCATGCACGAAAAACCGAACAACCCCGCGTTCACCAACTTCCTGTTGGAATTTATGGGCATGAAACCATTGCAATAAATCGCGCATTTGATACAATGCCGACCAATTTGATTGACTCCGCAAGCCGCATTTCAGATGTGGCTTGCCTTTTTATTGATACCTAAAACTCATTTTCAGGCTGCCTCATCATGTTCCGCAAAGGCAGCCTGAAAACCAAAATCTCATCGGAGTAACACGAACATGCAAAAAATCCCTTTAACCGTTGCGGGCGCAGAAAAGCTCAAAGCCGAATTGCAACAGCTCAAAAGCGTTGCCCGCCCCGAAGTCATCGCCGCCATCGCCGAAGCGCGCTCGCACGGCGATTTGTCGGAAAACGCCGAATACGAAGCCGCCAAAGACCGCCAAGGCTTTATTGAAGGGCGCATCGCCGAGCTGGAAAGCAAGCTCTCGCACGCGCAAATCATCGACCCCAAAGAAATCCACGCCGAAGGCAAAATCGTGTTTGGCGCAACGGTAACCGTGTCTGACTTGGAAACCGACGAAGAAGCCACCTATCAAATCGTGGGCGACGACGAAGCCGACATCAAAATCGGCAAGATTTCGGTCAATTCGCCCATCGCCCGCGCCATGATTGGCAAAGAAGAAGGCGACGTTGCCGAAGTGCAGGCTCCCAGCGGCGTGCGCGAATACGATATTTTGAACGTGCAATACATTTAACAGCGCACACCCGGCCCAGCCCTTGTTTGCCCGCAAGGGCTTTTGGCATTTTCAGGCTGCCTATATAATCCCGCATCAACCAAACCAACCAGCCAGAGCGCATTCATGAAACTTTTTCAACGCATCTTCGCCACCTTTTGCATGGTCATCATCTGCGGCATATTCGTTGCCAGCTTTGCCTTTTGGGTCATCCAAAACCGCCTGTCGGAAACCCACACCCAGCAAGCCCGCAACATGGAAACCGCCCTGCTCGCCAACGCGCTGGTAACCTTCCAAACCCAAGGCGCGCAAGCCACGCGCGAGCTGTTGCAACGCTGGCAGATGCCCACCGCGCAAAACATCTACATCATCACAGGCAGCACGGGTTCCGACATCCTCAACCGCAGCATTCCCGCCGGCGAGATTGAACACGCCTACAATTTCGCGCTTAAAAACCCGTCGTCCAACCAATCGCTTATCTATCTTGACCCCTACGGCGAAGAATATCTGTTTTTCATCCGCAATTTTGACAAACCGCGCATAGAACGCCTGCCCACCTTTATGATTCCGGGGCTGCCGATTGCCCCCGTGTGGCACGAATTCATCGTGTTCGGCAGCGTGCTCATCATCGGCTTGCTGCTGGCGTATATCCTTGCCAGCAACATTTCCAAACCTATCCGCATCCTTGAACACGGCATGAACCGCCTTGCGGCAGGCGAACTCAACGCCCGCGTATCGCAGCAGCTGGACGACCGCAAAGACGAACTCTCCAACCTCGGCATCCAATTTGACAAAATGGCGGCGCAGCTGCAACAACTCGTTGAAAAAGAACGCCATCTGCTGCACCACGTTTCCCACGAAATGCGCTCGCCGCTTGCCCGCATGCAAGCCATTGTGGGGCTGATTCAAGCCCGCCCCGAAAAGCAAGCCGAATACATCACGCGACTGGAAAACGAACTCACCCGCATGGACGACCTAGTGGGCGAATTGCTTACCCTATCGCGCCTAGAAACCGCCAACATCCCCATGGAAAAAGAGCCGCTGGCGATTGTGCCGTTTATGCAGCAACTGATTGAAGACAGCCAAGACATTGCCGCGCAAAACAACGACACCCTGTTGCTGGACACAGGCAGCCTGAAACCCACCACCAAGCTAGAAGCCAACGAAAGCTATCTGTATCGCGCGTTTGATAACGTGATTCGCAACGCCATGAAATACAGCCCGCAAGGCAGCACCATCCGCGTTATCCTGCACGAAGACCGCCGCAACATCCACATCGTGATTATCGACAACGGGCCGGGCATCAAACCCGAGCAGCTGCCGCACATCTTCACCGCGTTTTACCGCGCCGACAGCAGCAACAACACCTCGGGCACAGGCTTGGGGCTGGCGATTACCAAACACATCGCCGAGCAGCACCACGGCAAACTCATCGCCGAAAACGTGCAGCCCAACGGCTTGAAAATGCACTTTATCCTGCCCAAACTTGGCAAGCAAAAAGCCCCCAAAAAAGACAACCACGAACACGCCGAAAGCAACCATTAGGCAGCCTGAAAACCCATCCGCAGCCATCCTTTCGGCGGCATCCGGTTTTCAGGCTGCCTCAGATACGCCCGACCGCGCACAAACACCATCCCCAATCCCAAAAGGAACCCGCCATGTATTTCCTGCTTTCCCCCGCCAAAAACCTCAACGAAAGCCACGAGTTCACCCCCAAGTTTTATTCCACCCCACCGCTGCTCAACCACGCCGCAGAGCTGATGCACACCCTGCGCCAACTCGCCCCGCAGCAAATCGCCGAGCTGATGCACGTTTCCGACAAAATCGCCCTGCTCAACACCGAGCGCAACCAAAACTGGCAGCCCCCGTTCACGCCCGACAACGCCAAACTCGCCCTCTATCTGTTTAACGGCGACGTATACGACGGCATCGCCCCCCGCAGCCTCGCCGAAGAACACATCAGCTACATCCACAACCACGTCCGCATCCTATCAGGGCTATACGGCATCCTGCGCCCGCTGGATTTAATGCAGCCCTACCGCCTAGAAATGGGCACCGCCCTTGCCAACCCACGCGGCAAAAATCTCTACGAATTTTGGGGCGACATCATCACCGAGCGGCTCAACAGCACGCTGCAATGCGCCGAAGACAGCATCGTTATCAACCTTGCCTCGCAAGAATACTTCAAAGCCATTCAGCCCAAAAAACTCCACGCCCGCATCATCACCCCCGTGTTTCAAGACGAAAAAGACGGCAAATACAAAATCATCAGCTTCTACGCCAAACGCGCCCGCGGCTTAATGGTGCGCTACGCCGCGCAACACGCCATAGAAAACGCCGAGCAGCTGAAAAACTTTGACCTGGACGGCTACCGATACAACGCCGCCGCCTCCAACGAAAACGAATGGATATTCCAACGCCGCGCGCAGGATAGGGCAGCCTGAAATCTTCGCAAAACCGTAGGTCGGGCATGGATGCCCGACGTTTTTTTGTTGCGGCATACACGCAGGCTGCCTTGATAATAGGCAGCCTGAAAACGTTAAAACAAACCGGCTTGCTGCGGATTGGGCGCGGATGCGTTTTCAGGCTGCCGCAGCATATAGCGGGCAATCCAGTTGAAAAAATCGGCGGAAATTTCAAAATGCCCGTAGCGCAGCATGCCGGCGTATCGCTGCCATTCGCGGTGTTGGCGGGCGATGCTGAGCGGGCAATCGCGCGCAATCTCGGCATAGGCGACATTGCGGCGAAAGGGGATGAAGTCGGCGCTCATTTGAAACGGGTAGGCGTGGTCGTCTGCAATTTGCCCGACTGCGGTAAAGGCTTGCAGCTTTTCGTTGCCGTGCAAACGGATTTTGGGACTGTAATACAGCAGCCAATCGCCGCGCTGCATGCGGTTGAGCGGGGCGGCTTTGCCGTGGCAGACTTGGCAGAAGCCGCCGGCCACGCCGCGCAAAACGTGTTCTTGGCAAACCGTGCCAATCCAGTATTTCATATTTGCTCCTGCGGTGGGATGGATGGGAAACGGTGTTTCAGGCTGCCTTTTAGGGTTGATTGAAGTTGCGATGATACGGCGTTGCCGCCTTGTCTTATTTTTCTAATCAACCCTAAAAGGCAGCCTGAAAACCGTGTTGCGATGATACGCGCGGGGTGTGTCAGTTTGTGTCAGCAGTCTTTGGCGCGGATGTTTTCGCGTTGCTGCCATTGGCGCAGCAAGAGTTCGTGCGGCGTGGGGCTGGGGCTGCCAAGGGCGATGCTTTGGATGCGGTCGCAGCGGAAATGGCGGAAGTCTTGCCGTTGCTCGCACCATGCGGCCAGCAGGCGCACTTCGGGGAAATAGCCCAGCGCGATGGGCTGGATTTGGCGGCGGCTGGGGTTGCCGTGTTGGTCGGTGTAGCCGATGATAAGGCGGCGGTTTTCGCGCAGGGCTTGGCGGATGGGGGCAAGGGCGCGGATTTCTGCTTCGCTGTATTGCGGCGCGGGGCTGATGGAAAATTGCGCGTTGGCGGCGGTGTGGGACAGCCACGGCGGCAGCACGCTGCGGATTTTGGTGAGCGCGTGTTCGGCGGCTTGGGCGAGGGTCGGCTCGGTGTGCCCCGCTGCCCAGCGTATGCCGATGATGATGGCTTCCAGCTCGCTTTGGCTGAACATCAGCGGCGGCAGTTGGCTGTGGTCGCTGTGCAGCTGGTAGCCGATGCCTGCTTCGCCGCGAATGTCTGCGCCTTGTTCGCGCAGGGTGTCGATGTCGCGGTAGAGCGTGCGCAGGCTGATGCCTAGCTCGGCGGCAAGCGCGGCGGCGGTGACGGGGCGTTTGCTGCGGTGGCGCAGGATGTGGAGCAGTTGGAGCAGGCGGGTGGATTTGGTCATGGCGGTTTCAAGTTCAACGGGATGGGTAAAACGGGAGGGTGAGCGGCGCAACCACGGCTGGTGATTTTCAGGCTGCCTATGCCAAGGCAGATTTTATCGCTGCTTGGCGTGGCATGGTGCGCGGCATTGCCGCCCCGATTGCCGCCCGCATTGTACCGCACGCCCCCGAGGCAGCCTGAAAACACGCAACGCGCGTTTGGGCATCGCGCAAGCCGCGCAATCCCTTATTCAACTATATTCAACTATAATCCGCCTTTCCCATTGTTCCCCAAAGCCCATCATGACCGAATCCCTCACACTCGCCCCGCGCCAACTCAAAGCGCACAACACCGTTGCCCTGCCCGGTTCAAAAAGCATCAGCAACCGCACCTTGCTGCTGGCCGCCTTATCCGACAACGCCTGCGAAATCCGCTCGCTGCTCAAATCAGACGACACCGACCGCATGCTGGAAGCCCTTGCCGCATTGGGCATCAAGCTGGAAACCACCGCCTCGGGCAGCCTGAAAATCCAAGGCAGCGGCGGCGCGTTCCCCGTGCGCCAAGCCGATTTGTTTTTGGGCAACGCGGGCACGGCGTTTCGCCCGCTCACCGCCGCGCTGGCGATTTTGGGCGGCGACTACCATCTGCACGGCGTGCCGCGCATGCACGAACGCCCCATCGGCGATTTGGTGGACGCGCTGCGAGCGGCGGGCGCGCGGGTGGATTATCTGGGCAACGAAGGCTTCCCGCCCTTGCGCATCGGCGCATACGCGGATAACGGCGTGCGCCGGATTCCGATTAAGGGCAATGTGTCCAGCCAATTTCTCACCGCGCTGTTGATGGCGTTGCCGCTTACGGGCGAGGCGTTTGAAATCCGCGTGGCAGGCGAGCTGATTTCCAAGCCCTACATTGATATTACATTGAATTTAATGAAACAATTTGGCGTGAACGTGGAAAACCGTTCGCATCAGGTTTTCAGGCTGCCTGAAAACACCCGCTACCACGCGCCGCAGATGGTGAACGTGGAAGGCGATGCGTCCAGCGCGAGCTATTTTTTGGCGGCGGGCTTGATTTCAGGCTGTCCCGTGCGCGTAACAGGCTTGGGACGGGGCGCGATTCAAGGCGATGTGGCGTTTGCGCGCGAACTGGAAAAAATCGGCGGGGCGGTGCAATGGGGCGACAATTTTATTGAAGTGTCGCGCGCGGCGGGGCAAGCCGTGCTGCCGTTTGATTTGGATGCCAACCATATCCCCGATGCGGCGATGACGCTGGCGGTGGTGGCGCTGGCAACGGGCGCGCCCTGCCGCATCCGCAACATCGCCTCTTGGCGCGTGAAAGAAACCGACCGCATCGCCGCGATGGCAACCGAATTGCGCAAGCTGGGCGCAAGCGTGCAGGAAAGCCCCGATGCCATCCGCATCACGCCGCCCGCCGCGCTCACGCCCAACGCCGCCATTGACACCTACGACGACCACCGCATGGCGATGTGTTTCTCGCTGGTGTCGCTGATGGGCGTGCCCGTTATCATCAACGACCCCAAATGCGTGGGCAAAACGTTTCCGCAGTATTTTGAAGTGTTTAACGCATTGAGTGCGTAGTTATAGAGGCAGCCTGAAAGTTCGTTTTCAGGCTGCCTATCCACTATATCCCCCCTTTCTCCACCCACCCCAAAGGTCTCCCCATGAACCAACCACTCTCTGCCGCCCTCCTCGCCGCATTGGCAGCCCCAGCGTTTGCCGCCCCCGCGCAAAAAGCCGAATTGCTCCGCTTCCCCGCGCCAAAAAATCTCAACTTCGCCCAAGTGCAAGGCAAAAGCCAATCGTTTGAACTGAACGGGCAAACCGTCCGCTACCGCGCCTTTGAAAACATCGTGTATGTTCTAAAACCCGCCGACAGCCGTTACCAAACGCTGAACGTTTACATCCCCGAAGCCTATTTCACAGGCGGCAGCATCGACGGCTACACCGCGCACACCGCCCCCATCTTCCCCAATAACATCGGCGGCTATATGCCCGCCACCGCAGGGCAGCCTGAAAACGACCAACGCGCAGGCGGCAAGCCCAACGCCATTATGGTTGCCCTATCCAAAGGCTACGTAGTCGCCAGCGCAGGCGCACGCGGGCGCACCGAAGCCAACGGGCACGCCCCCGCCGCCATCGTCGATTTAAAAGCCGCCGTGCGCTACCTCAAAGCCAACGACCAAGCGATGGCAGGCGATGCCAACAAAATCATCAGCAACGGCACCTCCGCAGGCGGCGCACTCTCCGCCCTGCTTGGCACCAGCGGCGGCAGCAAAGACTACGAACCCTATTTGCGCCAACTGGGCGCAGCCCGCGCCAACGACACCATTTTCGCCGTATCCGCCTATTGCCCCATCACCAACCTAGAACACGCCGATGCCGCCTACGAATGGCAGTTCAACGGCGTAAACGACTACCAAAAAATAGACATCTCCATGCTGGACTACAAAGTAGAACGCAAGCTGGTAAAAGGCACGCGAACGCCCGCGCAAATCCAGCTTTCAGGCAGCCTGAAAGCCCTGTTTCCCGCTTATGTAAACAGCCTCAAACTCAAAAACACGCAAGGCACGCCGATGACGCTGGACAAAAACGGCAACGGCACGTTCAAAACCGAAATGGAAGCCATGCTGCTGCAATCGGCGCAGCAAGCGTTAAACAGCGGCAAAGACTTGTCCGGCCAAACCTGGCTCACCGTGCAAAACGGCAAAGCCATCGCCGCCGACTTTGCCGCCTACGCCCAATTTGTCGGACGACAAAAAACCGCACCCGCGTTTGACGGCGTGGATTTGTCCACAGGCGAAAACCAGCTTTTCGGCGACGCGCGCACCGACAAAAAACACTTCACCGCGTTTAGTCTCAAAAACAGCACCGTAGCAGGCAGCCTGAAAGCCGATGCCCACACCATCAAACTGATGAACGCCATGAACTACACCAGCCCTACGCAGCACTACCGCATCCGCGTGGGCGAAAACGACCGCGATACTTCGCTCGCCATTAGCCAACTCTTGGCATTGAAGCTGCAAAACAGCGGCAAAAACGTGGACTACGCCCTGCCGTGGGGCGTGCCACACAGCGGCGATTACGATTTGGACGAACTGTTTGCATGGATGAAAAGCGTGGTGGCGAAGTAGGCAACGGCGCGTCGGCAGCCCGCGCAGCCTGTTCAATCCGTTATCTTGGCAACGCGCCGTTGCCGCGCCATTGGGTTACGCGGTGCATAAAGGTTTCAGGCTGCCTTATCGCATTGCGGCAAAGGCAGCCTGAAAAACCGTTTGGCATTTTGTCAAACGTTTTTTGCCCGATGGATTGGCTTTCAGGCTGCCGCAAACACCCCGCCCAAGGCAGCCTGAAACAGTATAATCCCGCCCTTGCAAGCCGTTTTCAGGCTGCCTGAAAACCATTTTGAAAGGAAACCGCCATGTCAAAAAACATTCTCGTGCTCATCGGCAGCGCCAGCCGAAACTCATTCAGCCACGCCACCGTGCGCCACTTGCAACGCATCGCGCCCGCCTCGCTCGCGCTCAACGTGTCCGACATCAGCGCCCTGCCGTTATACGACCGCGATTACGATGCCGACAGCCCCGCCGCCTATGCCCGGTTGCGCCAAGCCGTTGCCGCCGCCGACGGCGTATTGTGGGTGTCGCCCGAGCACAACGGCGCGCCTTCCGCCATGCTCAAAAACGCCATCGACATCGCCTCGTGCCCGGTGGGTCAAAGCCAATGGACGGGCAAACCCTTAGGCATCGTCGCCGTGGGCGCAGGCATGGCAGGCGGCATACGCGCCGCCGACCAATTGCGCTTGATTGCGGCAAGCAAGTTCGTCAATATGCCCGCGTTTTCGCAAAACGCCTGCGTGGCAGGCGTATTGAGCGGCGTGTTTAACGAGCAAGGCGAATTGGTGCAAGAATCCGTGCGGCAAATGCTGCAAGACTTTATCAACGGCTTTGCCGATTTTGTCGCCCGATATTGATTCGTTTGCCCAAGCCTGTGTTTTATGGTTGGTTAAATAAAAATGAGACCAGGCGGCAACGCCGTATCATTGAATCAACTATAACGCAGGTTTTTCGTTTGAAATGCCGCTTGGCAGAAGCAACGGCAGCTTCGCATCTGCCCCATCCTTTTTCAGGCTGCCCACCATGACACTCAACCAAATCACCCTAATCGGCGTAGGACTCATCGGCGGCTCATTCGTGCTGGATTTAAAACGCCACCGCCTCGCCCACACCATCATCGGCATAGACACCAACCCCACCAACCTAGACCGCGCCCTAGAACGCCGCGTGATAGACCGCGCCAGCAGCCAAATCACCCCCGCCGCCATCCAAAACAGCGACCTCGTGCTTATCGCCACCCCCGTCGCCAGCCTGCCCGCCATCTGCCAAGCCCTCGCCCCCCTGCTGTCGCCGCACACCATCATCAGCGACGTGGGCAGCACCAAACAATCCGCCCTTGCTGCCTTCGCTCAACACCTGCCGCAGCACTACCCCCGCTGCGTCGCCGGCCATCCCATCGCCGGCTCAGACCGCAGCGGCGCGCTGGCGGCGCGGTTCGGGCTATACCAAGGCAAAAAGATCATTCTCTGCCCGCACGAACAACAAGACAGCGGCAGCCTGAACACCGTCGCCGCGCTGTGGCAAAGCATCGGCGCAGAAGTCCACCAAATGACCGCCGCCGAACACGACCGCATCTTCGCCGCCGTGTCGCATTTTCCGCACCTGCTCGCCTTCGCCTATGTGCACCAAATGCTGGACCACCCGCAAGGCGCGCGTTATCTCCAATTCGCAGGCAGCGGCTTTCGCGACTTCACCCGCATCGCCGCCAGCAGCCCCGAAATGTGGCGCGACATCGCCCTTGCCAACCGCGACAGCCTGTTGCAACTTATCGGCGAACAAAAACAGCAGCTAGAACAACTGGAACGCAGCCTGAAAAACCGCAACGCGCAAGAACTGCACGACTATTTTCAGGCTGCCCAACAGCTGCGCGAAGAATGGGGGGAAACGCATTAGCGGGCAGAACATAATTTACCAATAATTTTATTGCTTTAATTTCATGAACTTTGATTACGCTACCATACGAAATCAATATATAATTCGCGCATATCAACCTTAAATTGACTCCATATGATTACCGATTTAATCAATATTATTGATAAACTAGCATTCAACAAATACCTATCCACCATACTATATATGGCACTATTGATTGGCTTGCTGTATAAACCAATAATATCTTTTTTCTATGGATTCAAAAGAAATAAAATAAATAAACTTAACGAAGCATACAAATTTGATGGACTTGATACAAAAACAAAAAATTTTATCTCCGAATCCTTATCAGAAGAATATTTCAAATTAGCGACAGGATTATCAGGAAACAAAAATTTCAGAACAAAATTAATTAAATTATATGAAAAGAATAATTTTGCTCTTGAATTTATGCACTACAAAAGAGTTTTCTATTATATGAAATATGAGAACAATAGATTTAAATGCGTCAGAATCGGAAAAATAGAACAGTTATTTGGTTATTTACTTGCAATTTCAGGATTTTACATATTATTTGTTGCGGTAACGTTATTGTTTATGTTGTATACACTACCCAAGGGAAGCATAAAAACAACCAGTGATGTGTGGCTCGCTCTTGGGCTTTTTATGCTAACAATTATCTTTATGTTTATTGGTTTTATATTTATTCTAAGACCATGGCTAATATACAGGTCATCAAAATTTGTTAATCGCCAAATAGGAGATACTGGATTTACATGCCTATATCACAGGTATTCCACAAAAAGAAAAAGGTTTAAACGCATAACTTTATTTTATATACTAATACCAGAAATCGCACTTTTCCTACTCTCTCGTGCTTAAATAATCAAGGAGTTTAAAAAATGACCCACAAAATCGCCATCCTACGCGGCGACGGCATCGGCCCCGAAATCATCGCCCAAGCCGTGCGCGTGTTAGACAAACTCATAGAACAAGGGTTAGACGCGCAATACCAATACGCCCCGCTCGGCGGCGAAGCCTACGACCAATACGG
>CAUQDE010000012.1:0-14738 GCA_963516425.1 uncultured Kingella sp. | reverse complement strand
GATGAAATCCACGCCATCGAGCGCATCCATCGGCAGGATGTCCAGCGCGAATACTTTGCCCGTTTTGCCCACCAGCTTGGCGGCGATTTGCGACCAGCTGCCGGGGGCGGAGCCTAAGTCTGCCAAAACCGTGCCTTGTTTGATGAGCTTGTCTTTTTCGTTGATTTCTAACAGTTTATACGCGGCGCGGGCGCGGTAGCCGTCTTTTTGCGCACGTTTAACATAGGGATCGTTAACGTGTTCGTGTAACCATGCGGGGGATGATTTGGAGCGTTGTGCCATGGTGATAAAGTAGTTTTCAGGCAGCCTGAAAACGAGCGCCACGAGTTTCAGCAAAGCTAAAACGGGAAATGCGCTTTCAGGCTGCCTGAATGGGGTAAAGATTATTGTTCTACAAAGGCGCGTTCAATCAGATAATCGCCGCGCACGCCTGTTTTGGGGGAGGCGACCAAGCCGAAGCTGTCTAGTATGGCGGAGGTGTCGGCGTTCATCGGCATGCTGCCGCAGAGCATGGCGCGGTCGTCTTGGGGGTTGATGGGCGGCAAGCCGATGTCGTCAAACAGTTTGCCGCTTTTCATCAGGTCGGTTAAACGCCCGTGGTGTTCAAAGGGTTCGCGCGAGACAACGGGGTAGTAAATCAGTTTTTCGCGAACCATGTCGCCTAAGAATTCATGATTGGGCAAATCGCGCGTGAAATGGTCGTAATACGCCAAATCTTCTTTGTGGCGCACGCCGTGCACCAAAATCACTTTTTCAAATTGCTCGTAAATATCGGGGTCGCGCGTGATGCTTAAAAACGGGGCAAGCCCTGTGCCTGTTGATAATAGATAGAGATGTTCGCCGCCTTCGTTCAGATCGCTGGCGATGAGTGTGCCTGTGGGTTTTTTGCTGATGAAGATGTCGTCGCCCACTTTGATGTGTTGCAGGCGGCTGGTGAGCGGGCCGTCTTGCACTTTGATGCTGAAAAATTCTAGGTGCTCTTCCCAGTTGGGGCTGGCGATGCTGTATGCGCGCATGATGGGTTTGCCGTTGTCGCCCATCACGCCAATCATCACGAATTGCCCGTTTTCAAAGCGCAGGCTTTCGTCGCGCGTGCAGGTGAAGCTGAAATAGGCATCGGTCCAATGGTGTACGGTGAGGACTTTTTGGGTGTTGTATGCTGCCATGGTGGGGCTTTCTGTTGATTTTGCAAAACGCGGGATTGTATGCAAAACGGGAGTGGCTATCAAGTGAATGCGCTAACAGAGGCAGCCTGAAAATGGGTTTCAGGCTGCCTATTGTCTGCTTGTTTACAGTTCAAAGTCTTCCAAATCTTCGGTTTTGACTTCGGCGTCAATTTGCCCGATAAGGTAAGACGAGATTTCCACTTCCTGCGGCGCAACTTGCACGTTGTCGGACGAGAGCCAGGTGTTAATCCACGGAATCGGGTTTTGCGTGGCTTTTTCAAACGCCGGCTGTAAGCCCACGGCAAGCATGCGGGCGTTGGTGATGTATTCAACGTATTGGCACAGGATGTCTTTGTTCAAGCCTATCATGCTGCCGTCTTTAAACAGATATTGCGCCCATTCTTTTTCTTGCTCGGCGGCTTTTTTGAAGAGTTCGAAGCATTCGTTTTGCAGCTCGGCGGCAATTTCCGCCCATTCCGCACCTTCCGCGCCGCCGCGCATCAAGTTGAGCATGTGCTGCGTGCTGGTGAGATGCAGCGCTTCGTCGCGGGCGATGAGCTTGATGATTTTGGCGTTGCCCTCCATCAGTTCGCGCTCGGCAAAGGCAAACGAGCAGGCGAAGGAAACGTAAAAGCGGATGGCTTCCAGCACGTTCACGCACATCAGGCAGAGGTAAAGTTTTTTCTTTAATTCGCGCTCGGATACGACAATGGTTTTGCCGTTTACTTGATGCGTGCCGACACCTAGCAGGTTAAAGTATTGAGTGTATTCAATTAAATCGTCGTAGTAGCAGGCGATGTCTTCGGCGCGGGCGATGATGTATTCGTTTTGCACGATGTCGTCAAACACGACGGAGGGGTCGTTCACGATGTTGCGGATGATGTGGGTGTAGCTGCGGCTGTGGATGGTTTCAAAAAACGACCAGGTTTCAATCCATGTTTCCAGCTCGGGCAGGGAAACCAGTGGCAGCAAGCCTACGTTTGGGCTGCGCCCTTGGATGCTGTCTAGCAGGGTTTGGTATTTTAAATTGCTGATAAAGATGTGTTTTTCGTGCTCGGGCAGGTTGGCGTAGTCAATGCGATCGCGCGATAAATCCACTTCTTCGGGTCGCCAGAAAAATGAGATTTGTTTTTCAATCAGCTTTTCAAAGGTTTCATATTTTTGTTGGTCGTAACGGGCAACGTTGACCGGCTGCCCGAGAAACATCGGTTCCAGCAGGGCGTTGTTGGGGGTTTTGGGGAAGGTGCTGTATTGCATGATGAGGTGTTCGCAAGACATTGGGGTATCCTTTTGTTTTGGGCGTGTCAAAAAAACGGGCGGATTATAGCATTTTCAGGCTGCCTGATTGGGAACTTCAACCGGCGGGGCAGCCTGAAATGCGCACGCCCTTTTTCAGGCTGCCGCAAGTGCGCTAAAATCCGCGCTTTTGTTTAAACAAACGCAGCCTGAAAACGCGTTAACAGGTTTTCAGGCTGCCTCAATATACGAAAGACTGCCATGTCGTACTCGCTGAAAAATCTGCAACTCAACACCGCGTTCGCGCACATTGAAAAGGGCAACTACAAAGCCGCCGCGCCCATCATCCGCCGCTTTGCCGAGCAGGGCGATGTGGACGCGCAATATCAGCTGGCGTTTATGTATGAGCAAGGCTTGGGCGTGAAAACCGACTTTGCCGCCGCCGCCAAGTGGTACCACGCCGCCGCCGAGCAGGGCGATGCGGCCGCGCAAATGAACATCGCCACGCTCTACGAAGACGGGCTGGACGGGCTGCCGCAGGATTACGCCGCCGCGCTCAAATGGTACGGCGCGGCTTTTGAGCAGGGCGAATGGGATGCCGCCAACGCGCTGGCGCGCTTATACGCTGAAGGGCTCGGCGTGCCACAAAATTACGCCAAAGCGGTGCAATACTGGCAGGCCGCCGCCGAGCAAGACGACGATGAAGCCTTGTATAACTTGGGCGTGTGCTACGACGACGGCTTGGGCGTGAAAAGCGATTACGCCCGCGCCGCGCAGTATTACCGGCAAGCCGCCGAGCTGGGCAACAGCGATGCGATGGTGAATTTGGCGATGCTTTACCAAGAAGGCTACGGCGTGGAAAAAGACGAAGCCGTTGCCGCGCAATGGTTTCGCCAAGCTGCCGAGCTGGGTGATGCGGATGGGCAGTTGAACTTGGGCTTGTCCTACGCCGAAGGCTCGGGCGTTGAATGCGATTACCAAGAAGCGCAAAAATGGTGGCGACTCGCCGCCGAGCAAGGCAACAAAGAAGCCGTTCGCGCGCTGGCGGCGTTGGACAAACTGCTTCAAGGCGAAAGTTGAATACTTTGAGGCAGCCTGAAAACGGGCAAAGCGAAACGCCGCTGCATACGTTTTCAGGCTGCCTCCATACCATTAACCATGACCTCTCCACGCAAAATCATCCATATAGACATGGACGCGTTCTACGCATCGGTAGAACTGCGCGAACAGCCCCACCTGCGCGGCAAGCCCGTTGTGGTGGCGTGGGACGGCGCGCGCTCGGTGATTTGCGCCGCCTCGTATGAAGCCCGCAAATACGGCTTGCGCTCCGCCATGGCGGTCGCCACCGCCAAACGCCTGTGCCCGCATGCCGTTTTTATCCCGCCGCAATTCGCGCTTTACCGCCAAGTCTCCCGGCAAATCCACCAAATTTTCAGGCTGCATACCGACCTTATCGAACCGCTCGCGCTGGACGAAGCCTATTTGGACGTAACCTGCAACAAGCAAAACATCGCATACGCCCGCGACATCGCCCTTGCCATCCGCGCCGAAATCCATCGCCAAACGGGGCTAACCGCCTCCGCAGGCATCGCGCCCAACAAGTTTCTCGCCAAAATTGCCTCCGATTGGCGCAAGCCCAACGGGCAATTTGTGATTGCGCCGCAAAATGTGAACGCGTTTTTGCACACCCTGCCGCTGGGCAAAATATCGGGCGTGGGCAAAAAAACGCTCGCCAAGCTCAACGCGCAAGGCTGGCAAACGGTGGGCGATTTGCAGCGCGTGCCGCTGGGCATGCTCATCAACCTGTTCGGCAGGTGGGGCTACCGCCTGCACGACCTCGCCCGCGGCGTGGACAACCGTCCCGTCGAGCCCGAGCGCGAGCGCGTGCAAATCTCCACTGAAATCACCCTGCCCGACGATTTGCCGCTGGGCCAAATCGTCCGTCACATTCCCGATTTGGCGCGGGACTTGGCGCAGCAGATGCAACGCCGCCACACCATCGGGCAAACGCTCACGCTCAAACTCAAAACCAGCGACTTTCGCACGCTCACCCGTTCGCAAACCTATTCGTCCGCCCTGCCCAGCGCGCAAACCCTGATTCAGGCTGCCCAACAGCTCGCCAAGCGCATGCCCAACGAAAACGAATACCGCCTCATCGGCATCGGCATCAGCCACCTGCAAGACGAAAACCGGCAGCCTGAATTGCCCGAACTGGCGTTTCAGGCTGCCTCGGCAGAGTAAAGCAGGCAGTCGCGCCAACGCATCGGGCAGCCTGAAAAACACCCGCGCGGAACGCTCGCCACTGCCCGCCGCCTGCCGTTTTGACCCAAATCAAATCCGACCCATCCCAACAGCCAACTCCATTTTTCAGGCTGCCTAAAACCATAAAAACCACTATAATGCGCGGTTTTCCCAATTTCCCCAATCAATCGAAGGATACAAAATGACCATGTTGCAAGGCAAAAAAATCCTGATTACAGGTATGATTTCCGAGCGCTCCATCGCCTATGGCATCGCCAAAGCCTGCCACGAACAAGGCGCGGAACTCGCGTTCACTTATGTTGTCGACAAGCTGGAAGAGCGCGTGCGCAAACTCGCCGCCGAATTCAATTCCGAACTCGTGTTCCGCTGCGACGTGCAAAGCGATGAAGAAATCGCGCAAACGTTTGCCAGCTTGGGCAAGCATTGGGATGGCTTGGATGGCTTGGTGCACGCCATTGCCTTTTCGCCCAAAGAAGCCTTAGGCGGCGATTTTTTGGACAGCATCAGCCGCGAAGCCTTTAACATCGCCCACGAAGTGTCTGCATACAGCTTGCCCGCGCTGGCAAAAGCCGCCCGCCCCATGATGCAAGGGCGCAATGCCTCCATTTTGGCACTTACCTACCTTGGCGCAGTGCGCGCGATTCCCAATTACAACGTGATGGGCATGGCAAAAGCCAGCCTAGAAGCAGGCATCCGCTTCACCGCATCCTGCTTGGGCAAAGACGGCATCCGCTGCAACGGCATTTCCGCCGGCCCCATCAAAACCTTGGCGGCATCGGGCATCGCCGATTTCAGCAAGCTGCTGGCGCACGTTGCCGCGCAAAACCCGTTGCGCCGCAATGTAACCATCGAAGAAGTGGGCAACACCGCCGCATTCTTGCTGTCTGACCTCGCATCGGGCATCACCGGCGAAATCACTTATGTGGACGGCGGTTACAGCATCAACGCGCTCAACGACGGCGACGAATAAACCAAGCAAATAACGCAAAGGCAGCCTGAAAACGGAAATTTTCGTTTTCAGGCTGCCTTTTTGTGTTTTGTTTGGCGGTTATTCAATGCACACGGAAACTTTGCCGCCGCGGTCAAAGCGAACGGCGTAGCTGCCCGCTTCGGGCAAATCGGCAAAATGAAATGCTGCGCCGCTGTCGGTATCGATGCCGCGCGCCATGTATAAGGTTTCGCCGTCGGGGGCGGTGAGCACGCCGCTCGCGCTGCTGTGCAAGGCTTTGCCCTCATCGGGCACGGAAAAGCGGTAGCTGCCTTTGCCGGCGGTGAAGTGGGCGCAGCCGTTTGCTTTGAGCGGCAAGGCGTTGCCCGAGGCTTGGGCGGCGTGGCGGGCTTTGGGGCTTGCTTTGGCGTGGCGGGTTTTTGCCGTTGCCGTGCCTGCGCTTAGGCTGAGCGATAGCACGCAGAAAATCAGGGCGAGGGATGTTTTCATGATGAATCCTTTGCGGGGTGGAGAGGCGAATGGTAGGGCGGATTGGCGCGTTCGGCAAGGTTTGCGGTGCAAGCGCGGCGGATTGCGCCGTAGCACAAACAAAAGGGCAGCCTGAAACGTGCCCATCCGTTTTCAGGCTGCCTCTGGCTTGTTGCTGTCGTCCGCATCCGCTTGGCGGTCAAAAAAATCTACCGCGCCGCTGTCAAAAAAACTTTGCAAAATGGCTTGCGCGGCAACTTGGTCCAGCACGGGCTTTTGTTTGCGCCCGCGAACGCCGTTTTCGCGCAACAGCTCTTCGGCGTAAACCGACGATAGCCGCTCGTCCACCCAATACACGGGCAGCCTGAAACGCCCGTTCAGGCGATGCCCGAATTTGCGGGCGAGCCGGGTGAGCGCGTGTTCGCTGCCGTCGATGTGCACGGGCAGGCCGACAATCAGGTTTTCAGGCTGCCATTCTTGAATCAGCGCGGCGATGCGGGCGAATTTTTCATCGTTGCTGTTGCCGGTAATCGTGGCGATGGGGTGGGCGATGCGGATGCGGCAATCGCCTTGCGCTGCACCGATGCGTGTTTCGCCGAAGTCGAAGGCAAGGCAGCCGCCGCTGGCGGGCGCGGCAAAATCAGGCATGACCCATCGCTCCGGCAAAGTTTTCGCGGCGGATACCCAGTTTGCCGAACGCGGCGGCATAGCGTTCTTCGGGCGGGATGCCGAACAGAATATGCGGGTCGGCGGGCACGGTGAGCCACGAATTTTGCGCGATTTCTTGTTCAAGCTGCCCCGCGCTCCAACCGGAATAGCCGATGGTGAGCACTGCGCCTTGGATTTCGTCGTCTTGGTGCAGGCCTTCGATGATGTCGCGCGAGGTGGTGAGCGCGATGCTGTCGGTGATGCTCAAACTGCTGTCCCAGTTGCCGATGGGCGTGTGCAGCACGAAGCCGCGCTCGGTTTGCATCGGGCCGCCCATCATCACATATTGGTTTTTAAAGCGCGCGGGCGTGTCTTTGCCGATGGCGGCGAACACCACGTTCATGGTTACGGGCGAGGGTTTGTTCACGATAACGCCCATTGCGCCGTTTTCGCCGTGTTCGCACAGGTAAATCAGGCTGCCTGAAAATAAAGAATCTTCAAGATTGGGCATGGCAAGCAGAAAATGGTTGGCTAGGTTCATGATGGTGCCGTGGTGGATAGTTTGGTTGTTTATATTGGGCGCGGGCGCGGTTTTTCAAGGCAGGCGGGGCCGCTGTTTTCAGGCTGCCGCGGCGGGGCGGGGCGAAATTGTCTCTATAAATTGAGTAAAAGCAGTTGAAATTGTTTAGGCAAACTATTATATTACGCACTTCATTTGTTAATCTTAACTCAGGGAAGAGTATGAAAACCGTACAAGAAATTCGTTTTGAAAACTTTGAATTGTTGATTAAAGAAGCGGGCACGATTGCCGAATTGGCGCGCAAAACGGGCTACGACAAGCCTGCGTATTTGTACCAGCTGCGCGCGCAAGTGGTGAAACCCAACGGCAAGGCGTTGCAACTGGGCAGACGCGTGGCGTTGCGCTTGGAGCAGGGCATGAACAAGCCCGCAGGCTGGATGGATATTGACCACGCCAGCGAACCCGCTTTGGCGGCCGTTGCGGTTTCAGGCAGCCTGAAATCAACCGGCAACAGAGTGGGCGTGGCATTGACTTCGCCCGAAAGCGCGGTTTACGGCGCGGCGGTGATTCGTGCGCTGCTGAGCGCGGGCAAACAAGTTTGCCTGGCGTTTAACGATGCCGCAGAGCGCGCGTTTGCACAAGCGGGCATTGCGCTGGACGACGCGGCGGCGGTGCGCAAACATTTTTATGCGACCGAAGCGCAATTGAGCTTTGCCGATGAGCATTTGTCGCCCTTCGCTTTGAATGCGGTGGTGGTGCCTGCGGCGCGTGGCGGCAGTTTGGCTTTGATTGCCAACGGCGCCACCCAATCGCCCGCCACGCGCATGGCGGAATTGGCGTTGGCAACCAAACGCCCTGTGGTGATTGCGCCTTGCGAAGCGGTGCTTTCCGCGGCGCAGTTGCACAACCTGCAAACTTTGTCGGCGCAAGGCGCGGTGATTTTGCCCGTTTCGGCAGCCGCTTCTGCGCAGCAGGCCGAGTTCTTGACGACTTGCGTGTTGGCACAACTGGGCTTGCAATAAGCGCGCATGGAAGGCTTGTATGAACTCGTTTCGCTGCTGGTGCGCTTTGTGGCTTGGTTGATTAGCTTGCTGCCGCGCGGCGATTCCTGAAACGGGTAAAACGATTTTCAGGCTGCCTCAATCCTTGTTTGCAAGGGAAAGGCAGCCTGAAACGTTTATTGCGAACGGGTTTTGCGGCGTTTGATTGACCATTGAGCCTTTGGGCGTTTTCAGACTGCCTCTGGTTTAACCGCCGAGGCAGCCTGAAATCTAATCTAAATAGAGCGGCGGCTCGTTGCCGATGGCTGCATCACCAATGCGCCATATTGTCTCGATGCACCAGCTCGTCTTCGTGCGTGTAGCCCAGTTTGGCGGCGATTTCGTCGGCATGACAGCGCAGGATTTTCTCCGCTTCGGCGCTGCTGTAATTGCTCAACCCGCGCGCGATTTCCTTGCCCGCGCTGTTTACAATGGCGATGAGTTCGCCGCGCTGAAAATGCCCGTTCACGCGCACGCAGCCCACGGGCAGCAAGCTGCTGCGGCTTTGTTGCAACGCGGTTTCTGCGCCCGCATCCACCACGATGCTGCCTGAAATTTGGATATGCCCCAGCAGCCATTGTTTGCGCGCATTCACGCGGCTGAATTCGCTGGTGAACAGCGTGCCGATGCTCTCGCCCGCGCACAGCCGCACCAACACATCAGGCTCGCGCCCCGAGGCGACCACGGTGTTGGCGCCGCTCAATGCCGCGCGTTTTGCCGCCAGCACTTTGGTGTACATCCCGCCCGTGCCCACGCCTGTGCCCGCGCCGCCCGCCATGCTTTCCAAATCGGGATGGGCGGCGGAAATTTGGCTGATAAACTGCGCTTGCGGGTTTTTGCGCGGGTCGCTGTCATACAAGCCGCGCTGGTCGGTGAGAATCACCAGCGCGTCGGCATCCACTAGATTGGTAACCAGCGCGCCGAGTGTGTCGTTGTCGCCCAGCTTGATTTCGGCGGTGGTTACGGTGTCGTTTTCGTTAATCACGGGCACGATATTCTGCGCCAGCAGCGTTTGCAGCGTGCTGCGGGCGTTCAGATAGCGCGTGCGGTCGCTCAAATCTTCGTGCGTGAGCAGGATTTGCGCGGTGTTGAGCTGGTGCGCGGAAAACGCGTGTTCATAGGCTTGCGCGATGCCCATTTGCCCTACGGCGGCGGCGGCTTGCAGCTCGTTTAACGCGGTGGGACGCTTTGCCCAGCCCAGCCGTTTCACGCCCTCGGCAATCGCGCCGCTGGATACCAGTATCACGTTGGTGCCGCTGCGTTTGATGGCGGCGATTTGCGTTGCCCAGTTATCCAGCGCGGTTTGGTCTATGCCGCGCCCCTCGGCGGTTACGAGGCTGGAACCGACTTTCACAACGATGAGCTTGGCTTGGGATAGGGTGGGATGGGTCATGGTGGCTTGCCTTTTTGAATATGAATAAGAACCTGTATTCACTATTTTCATAGGTATCTTTCATGCCCTAAAAACGTGGCTACCGCGTTAAAAATGCTCGCAAGGTGTTCAACCTTGCTGCGCTTTTTGCTTTGTATCCACGCTTTTATGTCATAAAATCTATCTATGCAAATAGTGAATACAGGTTCTAAGAAATTTCAGGCTGCCTATGTTTACCCTTGTTTACAAGATAAGGCAGCCTGAAAACAGGAGCGCGATTTTAACCGATTTTGCGGCGCAATGCGTGGGGCTGTATTTTGAAATAATGCTTGCAAGCCCAACTGCGTTTCAGGCTGCCGCAATGGTTTCAGGCTGCCTCAACGCACCCGCTTCTCCGTGCCCGAGCAAAATAAATGCTTTACAAAACAACCCCCGCTTAACAAAACCCAACAAATCGCTTGCGCTCCGCCCCAAGCCTGCATACAATGCGCGGCTTCTCGGCCAGATAGCTCAGTCGGTAGAGCAACGGATTGAAAATCCGTGTGTCGGCAGTTCGATCCTGCCTCTGGCCACCAAATTGCAGCCTGAACAGCAAATGTTGTTTGGGCTTTTTTGTTTTGCCCGTTTTCAGGCTGCCCTCAATGTTATTTTATGTTAAAGTCCACCTTTTCGTTTTTCCTATAAACGTGCCTGCAACAGGATAATCACCATGCAAACGTGGCAGCTTCCCGAACACATCGCCGACATTCTCCCCGAACGTGCGCGCCAACTAGAAAGCGTGAAAGAACAGATACTCGCCCAGTTCCGCACGCATGGCTTTGAGCTGGTGCAGCCGCCTTTGATGGAATACAGCCGCTCGCTGCTCACGCACATCGACGACGGCCTATCGCTGAAAACCATCCGCCTTGCCGACCAAATTACAGGCTGGCAGCTTGGCATCCGCGCCGACATCACGCCGCAAGTGGCGCGGATTGATGCCCATTTGTTGATGAAAAACCAAGGCATTAACCGCTTGTGCTATTCAGGCAGCGTGTTGCACGCCCAGCCCGATGGCTTGCTGGCAACGCGCGAGCCGATTCAAACGGGTGCGGAGTTATACGGCTGCGCGGATACCGCTGCCGATGTGGAAATCATTGATTTGATGCTGAAAACGCTGAAAGTGGGCGGGCTGGACAATATTATTTTGTCGCTGGGGCATTTGGGCGTGTTCCGCGCGATTGCAGCCGCCGCGCAGTTGGGCGAGGCGCAAAGCCGCCAGCTGCTCGCGCTGATGCAGGATAAAGATGGCAACGCGGTTCGCCGGTTGGCGCAACAATGGCAGTTGGACAACATTTGGATTGACGCGCTGGCGGCGCTGCCCGAGCTCTACGGCAGCCGCGATGTGTTGGACAAAGCCCGCGCACGGCTGCCGCAGCTGACCGCCGTGTCGCAGGCGTTGGATGTGCTGGCGCAGGTGTGCGCGGCGTTTCCCGAGCAGGCGGTGCATATTGATTTGGCGGAAGTGCGCGTGGACAACTACCACACGGGCTTGCTCTACGCCGCCTACACGCCCGATTACCACGACGCGGTGGCGCGCGGCGGGCGCTACGACGGCTTGGGCGCATACTTTGGGCGCAGCCGCCCCGCCACGGGGTTTAGCTTTGATTTGCGGCTGTTTGGCGCGTATCTGGCCGCCAGCCAACGCCCCGAAGCGGTGCGCGTGGCGCAGAAAGATTATGCGGCGGCAAAAGAGGCGGTGGACGCATTGCGCGCGCAAGGCGTGTGCGTGGTGGTGGATTATGGCTTGCCCGACAATTCGGGCAGCCTGAAAACGCTGGTTCAATGTAATGATGAATGGAAAGTAGAATAAGCAATGGGTGTTTTACAATGGTTTGATTTGAGCGAGGCTGCGCTGAACTTTTTGAGCCTTGCCGCGCATATTGTGGGCTTTGCGGGTATGGGCTGCGTGGTACTGGCGTTTTGGCTGGTGGTGAGCGAAAAATGGAAGCCCACTTCGCTGTCGTATAACTTGCTCAACGGCTTGGGCGCGGTGCTGCTGATTTTGAGCCTGTGCGTGCATTTCAATTTGGGCTCGTTTGTGATTGAGATTTTTTGGATTGCGATTTCGGCGACGGGCATTGTGAAGCATTACAAACGCCAAAGGCAGCCTGAAAACGAGTAATGCCACTTTCAGGCTGCCTTTGGCTGTGCAATCTTTGGCTGCGCAATAGGGCAGCCTGAAACGCGGAACAACATTCCATTCCTATTTTCAGGCTGCCCCTGCCTAAACGCAGCCTGAAAACCCCTTTCTTTTAACTCAAAAAGGTAATCAAAAATGGCACAAAACGTAGTTGTTATCGGCGCACAATGGGGCGACGAAGGCAAAGGCAAAATTGTGGACTGGCTGGCGGAGCAAGCCACGGGCGTGGTTCGCTTTCAAGGCGGGCACAACGCGGGGCACACGCTGGTGGTGAACGGCAAAAAAACCATATTGCGCCTGATTCCCAGCGGCATTTTGCATGAAAAGCTGGACTGCTTTATCGGCTCGGGCGTGGTGCTCTCGCCCGAAGCCCTGCTCGGCGAAATCGACGAACTCAACGCCGCAGGCGTGCCCAATGTGGAACAGCGGCTCAAAATCGCCCGCACCGCGCCGCTAATTTTGCCTTACCACATCGCGCTAGACCAAGCCCGCGAGCAATCCAAAGGCGACAAAAAAATCGGCACCACAGGGCGCGGCATTGGTCCTGCTTACGAAGACAAAGTGGCGCGGCGGGCGGTGCGCGCGGGCGATTTGTTTAACATGGAGTTGGTTGCCGAAAAAGTGCGCGCCAATTTGGCGTTGTATAACGTGCAACTGGTGCATCTGCACGGCGCGGCGGCGATTGAGTTTGACGATGTGATGAAGCAAATCGACGGCTTCCGCGCGCGCGTGTTGCCGATGATTACCGACGTGCCGCGCACGCTGTACGACAAAAACCAACGCGGCGAACGCCTGCTGTTTGAAGGCGCGCAAGGCACGCTGCTGGATATCGATTACGGCACTTATCCGTTTGTAACGTCATCCAACTGCTTGGCGGGCGCGGCATCGGCAGGCGCGGGCGTGCCACCGCAAATGCTGCAATATGTGCTGGGCATCGTGAAAGCCTACACTACGCGCGTGGGCGGCGGGCCGTTCCCCACCGAATTGTTTGACAACATCGGCGCGGGCTTGGCGGAGCGCGGCAACGAGTTTGGCTCGGTAACGGGCAGACCGCGCCGCTGCGGCTGGTTTGATGCCGCCGCGCTCAAACGCTCCATCCAAATCAACGGCATCACGGGGATGTGCATCACCAAATTAGACGTGATGGACGGCATGGACGAAGTGAAAATCTGCACGGGCTACACCTTGCCCGATGGCAGCACCACCGACATCCTGCCCTTTGGCGCAGACGCGGTTTCAGGCTGCATCCCTGTTTACGAAACGATGGCAGGCTGGCAGGAATCGACCTTCGGCGCGCAGTCGTATGACGCGCTGCCCGAAAACGCCAAAAAATACCTGCGGCGGATTGAAGAAGTGTGCGGCGCACCGATTGCGATGGTGTCCACCGGTCCCGATAGGGCGCAGACGATTTTGATTCAGCATCCGTTTGCGTGATGGGCGGGGCAATCGCGTAATCGTGAACACACAATTAAGGCAGCCTGAAAAGGGGTTTTATCCATTTTCAGGCTGCCTTCGTTTACAGAATTTTGTTTACAGGATGAGGCAGCCTGAAAACCCCTAGCAACAATATAAAAGCCAGAGCACGGCTTGCCAGCAAGCCGTAGGGGCGCGGGGCAGCATTTTCAGGCTGCCTATTGTTTGCACCCGCGTTCAAGCAGCCTGAAACCTTTACAAAACCCCAGCAGCAGCCTGAAACACAAGAAATGCCGTCATTCCCGCGTAGGCGGGAATCTTGTTTGATATTCAAAAAATTTCGTAAAAACAATTTATTGCATAAAATTAACCAAGATTCCCGCCTGCGCGGGAATGACGGAGAATTGACCATTTCTTGTTTTGTTTTAGGTTTTGCAAAGGCAGCCTGAAAAGGGATGATAAAACCCATTTTCAGGCTGCCTTATTGCGTGTTGAACCGCGTCAAGCCGTGTTGAACCGCTTACGACTCAATCACAATCTTCGGAAACTTGCTGCTGAAATCGCGCCCTTTATCCGCCACCGCCAGCACAATCTGGAACGCGGCTTGGGTGTAGATTTCGGCAACGGCGGGCTGCTCATCCAGCAACGCGCCCGCTGTGCCCGCGTCCATCGCCTCGCGCACGGGCAACGACAGCGGCAGCTGCCCCAGCAGCGGCACGCCCAGACGCGCTGCCAGATTTTTGCCGCCATCCGTGCCAAACAAGGCTTCGTGATGCCCGCATTGGCTGCAAATGTGCACCGACATATTTTCCAGCACGCCCAAAATGGAAATGTTCACCTTGTTAAACATATCCACCGCCTTGCGCGCGTCAATCAGCGCGATGTCTTGCGGCGTGGTAACCACCACCGCGCCCGTTACCGGGATTTTTTGCGACAGCGTCAGCTGAATATCGCCTGTACCGGGGGGCAAATCCACAAACAGATAATCCACATCATCCCATTGGCTTTGCATCAAAAGCTGTTGCAGGGCTTGCGACACCATCGGGCCGCGCCACACCACGGCTTGGTCGGTATCCACCAAAAAGCCGATGGACATCACTTGAATGCCATCCGCGTTGGTTACAGGAATCAGCTGCTGCGCTTGTTTTTCAGGCTGCTGCGTTGCCACGCCAAGCATGGTGGGCTGGCTGGGGCCGTATAAATCGGCATCCAACACGCCCACGCGCGCGCCCATTTTTGCCAACGCGGTTGCCAAGTTAGCGGTGGTGGTGGATTTGCCCACGCCGCCCTTGCCCGATGCCACGGCGATGATGTTTTTCACGCCTTTAATCGTGGGGATGCCGTTTTGCACTTTATGCGCGACCACGTTGTGCGTGATTTCCAGCTTCACGGGTTTGCCCGTGGCGGCGGCGATGGCTTCGTGGATTTGTTGCGCGATGTGGGCAACGGGATAGCCGAATTCCAACGCCACTTTCAGGCTGCCGT
>CAUQDE010000011.1:0-16173 GCA_963516425.1 uncultured Kingella sp. | reverse complement strand
AAAATGAAAGGGCTGAACTATTCTTCGTCCATCGAAGAAGTCGTTACCGACAAAGGCAAAGTCTATCGCTTGAAAACAGGCTCTTTCCCCAACAAATCGGAAGCCGAAATCGCCGCCGGCAAATTGAAAGCGCGCGGCTTGGGCGGCATCGTGCTGGAACAAAAATAGCCGCGAAACAATCGCCCTAACAACCGCAAAGCATCGCCATGACCACTTTTGACCTCTTCGCATTCGGCACCATCCTCTTCTGCATCGTGCTTTCTGCCATGCGCGGGCTGATGGGCGAAGTGTTTTCGTTTGTGGGCTGGCTGGTGGCGTTGGCGATTGCGCGTTTTTTGGCGGTGGATGTGTCCAATTTTATGTTTTCCTCCATGCAGCCGCGCGAGTTGGCGGTAGTGTGCGCGTTTGTGGCGACTTATGTTGCCGCGCGTTTGGCGTTGGCGTTTACGCATCAAGTGTTTGATTTGGTGATTAAAAAAGCGCATTTATCCACACTCAACCGCATTGGCGGCGCGGCGTTAGGCAGCCTGAAAGGCGTGTTGGTGGTGAGCATCACGGTGTTGCTGTGCGCGTTTAGCGATTTGCCCAAAAGCAGCGAATGGCGCGATTCCATCAGCGCGCCGTTTTTTGAAAGCATCGCGCTGATGGGCACGCCCTATCTGCCCGAATTCCTAGCCAAACAGGTCAATTTTGACCACACGGATACCGCGCTCCCCTTGGGCACATTGCCCAAAGCAGGAAACGGCGGGGCAAACGGGGCAGCGGGCAACGGTGCGAATGGCGCAAACGTAAATGGCGCGGGCAACGGCGTAAACAGCACCAAAACCCATCGCGCCCATGCAGCCGAATCCAACGCGGACGGCAAAGGCAGCCTGAAAAAGGATAAAAGCAACAAAAACCATGATGCAGGCAGCCTGAAAAACCCCAAAGACGGCGCGAAAAAACGTGCCGGCAAAAATAAATCCAACGCAAAGCAATCCCCTTAGGGCTATCGGCATTTGGCGCATCGGCAAGGTGCGCGGGATGCGGGTAGTCCTTAATTTTTGGGCGGCGGTGGAGTAGGCAGCCTGAAACGGCGCGAAAGCATCACGGCAGGCATGGGAATGTTGGAGCGTCGGCAGCCCGCCGACATCTTGGTCAATCAGCCATACTCTGTTTCATAAACCATTTGGCGACAAGCCCCCGCCGCTCCATTGGCTGCCGGGTTGGGCAACGACTTCAAGCTAACCGGCAAAGCGTTTTCAGGCTGCCTGATTGCTATCGCGTGATGGCTGAAACAAGCCGGTTCGCCCGCCCAAAGGCAGCCTGAAAACCCATCCGCCCGCCCTATCCGCTTGCCAAGTGCAAAACCTGTTTCAGGCTGCCTCACCACAGCCTTCATCGCAAAAAACCCAACCCCATCTCAACCCCACTCCACGGAGACACCCATGTGCGGCGTATTAGGACTCGTATCACACGAACCCGTAAACCAACTCTTGTATGACGGCTTGCAAATGCTGCAACACCGCGGGCAAGACGCGGCAGGCATCGTAACCAGCCAAAACGGCTATTTTCATATGCACAAAGGCAAAGGCATGGTGCGCGAAGTGTTCCGCACCCGCCACATGCGCGATTTGCACGGCAACGCCGGCATCGCCCATGTGCGCTATCCCACCGCAGGCAACGCCGGCAGCCCCGCCGAAGCCCAACCCTTTTACGTCAGCTCCCCCTTTGGCATCGTGTTGGCGCACAACGGCAATCTCACCAACACCGCCGAGCTGCACCAAGAGGTCTATACCCAATACCTGCGCCATGTGAACACCCAATCCGACAGCGAAGTGCTGCTCAACGTGTTCGCCCACGAGCTGCGCCAAGCCGTCAGCCAAAACGCCGACCCGCTGCACCTGACCGTAAACAACATCTTCGATGCGGTCGCCCGAGTGCACAAGCGCGTGCGCGGCGCGTATGCCATCGTTGCCATGATAGCGGGCTACGGCATGCTCGCCTTCCGCGACCCCAACGGCATCCGCCCGCTGGTGCTGGGCAAGCAAGAAAAAAACGGCAAAACCTCATGGGCGGTTGCCTCCGAAAACGTCGTCTTCGGCGGCTTGTCGTACCACTTTGAGCGCGACATCCAAGCAGGCGAAGCCGTGTTCATCGAATTCGGCGGCACGCTGCACACCCGCCAATGCGCCGAACACCCGCGCCTGAACCCCTGCCTGTTTGAATACGTTTACTTCGCCCGCCCCGACACCATCATGGACGGCGTGTCCGTGTATCAAGCCCGCGTGGACATGGGCGTGCTGCTCGCCGAAAAAATCAAACGCGAAATCAACATCGACGAAATAGATGTTGTGATGCCCATCCCCGACACCAGCCGCCCCAGCGCCTTAGAACTTGCCCGCGCGCTCGGCAAACCCTACCGCGAAGGGCTGATTAAAAACCGCTACATCGGGCGCACCTTTATCATGCCCGGCCAAGCCACGCGCAAAAAATCCGTGCGACAAAAGCTCAACACCATCCCCAGCGAATTCAAAGGGCGCAACGTATTATTGGTGGACGACAGCATCGTGCGTGGCACCACCAGTCGCGAAATTGTGGACATGGTGCGCGAAAGCGGTGCCAACAAAATCTACATCGCATCCGCCGCCCCCGAAGTGCGCTACCCCAACGTGTACGGCATCGACATGCCCACGCGCGAAGAACTCATCGCCCACAACCGCACCGCCGCCGAAATCGCCCGCGAAATCAACGCCGATGCCTGCGTGTTCCAAGATTTAGCCGAGCTAGAAGCCGTTATCCACAAGCTCAACCCCAAAATTGAAGGCTTGGACTCATCCTGCTTCAACGGCGAATACATCACCGGCGACATCGACGAAGCCTACCTCAAACGCCTGTCCGGCCACAAAAAGCAGCCTGAAAACCAACCGCAGCCCACGCCGATTGATTACAACGTGAGCGTGGATAATAGCGAAGAGTGAGTTGCCACCAACAATGAGGCAGCCTGAAAACGTGTTTGAAGTGTTTTCAGGCTGCCTTTATTGCTGCTGCGCTAATCAGTTCAAATACTTATCCAAAACTGCCTGCTTACGTTTGGGCAAATCTTGCAGGTTTTGTTCCAGCTTGGCGATTTCGGCTTCGTATTCGGCGATTTGGGCGAGAATGGTTTGCTGTTCGGCAAGAGACGGAACAGGCAATACAAAGTTTTCAATAGCATCTTTGTTAATGCTCGGATACTGTCCCTTGGGCATAGCTGCCAACATTTGACGCATCAAATCTTCTGAATACATGAAAAGATAGTAAATAATTGGATTAACCAGCATTTGTTCATTTTTGCTTTGCAAGACAGCAAATCCTGTTGAAAAAACACTGTTTTCCATCTCTTCACTGATATAAGCAAACCCTTTAAGATTCGGACGGACGGTTGAAATAATAGTTGAGCCTTTTGGTGCAACGCGTCTTGCGCGAGATGGCGCATTTTTACCCAATATCGTTTTACTTGTTGAGTATTTGCCTGTTCCATTTCCTACCGCATCAATATCAATATAAATAAATTCTTGATTGGGATAATGTTCAGGATTAATGGAATTACGGTTTATATAAATTAACTCTTTGATTTTAAACAGTTTTACCCCCCCCGATTGATTTTGCGCCATCACTTCCAAATCGCTGAATATCTTGGCGATTTTGGCGCGGTAGGCTTCAATGCTCATGCGGCTGGTTTCGTATTCTTGGTCAATTTTTTGGCATTCGGCGATGATTTGCTCCTGTACATTTTTTGGCGGTTTAGGAATTTTTAAATCGCCAACTGAGCTAGATAAATTCTTAATGTTGTTGCCATTACTTAATTGGCGAACTTGATTTCTCATACCATTCAAATTTAGGACATTAAACAGATATTGTGGTAACACTTCTCCATTGCTTCGCAAAATACCCATAAACCCACCAGCAAAGTAATTAGTATCCTCTGTAATCAAACATAATTTGCCGATGTGCTTTTCGCTGCCACTTGAAAAACAGATAAAAATATCATCTTTCTTCAATCTCTTTTCTTCATCTAACTCTTTGCTTTCCAACAAATAGATTTCTTTGTTGATTTCTAAACGTCCGTCCAACGCGATATTGTCGGCTGGCAAAATAATCTTACTTGTCTTCTCTTGTACTTGTTCCGTTTTGGCATAGGTTACGCCACGATAAACCTCTGCCAAATTTTTCAGTTTCACCAACGGATACTTACTCACGATCTCCACTTTCTCTACCAATGCCGTCTGTATCGCCTTATCAAACTCGGTGCGCGAAAAATCCAGCATTTCATGCAGCGGGCGCAGGCTGGCAAAGGCTTGCAGGTGCTCGGGGATTTCAGGCTGCATTGGGGTTGAGGCAGCCTGAAAATTCTGGCGGATTAAATGGTTGAGCTTGCTGCTGTCGCTTAAATCATTGGGGTTGAACAGCGGGGTCTGCATTTTGAAAATGCCCTGATTGCGGTTGGGATTGTCTTCGTCTTCCGCTTCGCCACTGCCGATGTATTTGATGCCCTCGCTGCCTTTACGCGTGCTCCATTCGTAGCCGAGAAACTGCTTGGCGGCTTTATTTTCGCTCGGGCTTTTGATAATCAAAACAGGCTGAGGGTTGGCGGCTGCCAGCATAAAGTGGCGCAGCTTGTCTTTTTCAATTTCGGCGGCAAAGGCAAAAGCGCGTTTTTCCAATTCGTCTTGCTTTTCGTCCGCACTTTTCTTTTGGAAATCGCGTTTTTTCTGTATCGCTTTCCAGTCGTTGCTTTTTTGGTATTCGGCGCGGTAGTCGGCGAAAATACCGTTTTCAGGCAGCCTTTGGTTTTGCAGAAAATCCAAGTATTCGCTTTCGGCGATGCCGCAATGGGCGCAGTAGCGCGTGAGCAGGGCGCGGTCAGCAAACAGTTCGTCTGCTTGGTGGTCGCCGCCAAACCAAAAATCCACGCGGTTTTGGTAATGCTCCGCCAAGCTCGGGGCATCGCTTTTGCGGCGTAAAAACAGGGTTACGGTGTTGGTGCCCGTTTTGCCGAATGTGCCCGAGCCAAACTCGGCAATGGCAACAATATCAAACCGCTGCAACAGGATTTCGCGGGTTTTGATGTAGATATTGCCGTTACTCAACACGGAAGACGGCAGAATAATTGCCGCCACGCCGCCCTGTTGCAAAAGCTGGGCGGCGCGTTCGATGAAAAAGGTTTCAATGGAATTGAAGGTATCGGTTTCTTTTACGTTTTGATACAGAGAAAAGGCTTCGCGCTCGTCTTCGGAAAGCGTGTCTAAAAAGCCTTTAACGCTGTATGGCGGATTGGCAACGAGTACGGAAAATTCGCCGTTTTGAATATCGGCGTGTCCGGTTAAGCCGTCGCCGTACACGATATTGATGCCGTCCTGCCCATACATAAACGCGGAAACTTTGGCAACTTTGGACAGGCGGTATTCTTTTTCAACGCCGTAGGTGGCAGCGTAATACGGCGCGGGGGCGGCGTTTTTGTGCTGTTCAACCAGCGGGCGGATTTGGGTGGCGTATTCGTTCAAAAAATGCCCCGCGCCGCAGGCGTAGTCAATCATTTTGGGCACGCTTTCACTGTTTGCAATCAGGTTTTCCAGCGGCAGGGACGAGACGAGAAAACGCACAATCGGCATGGGCGTAAAAAACTGCCCTTCACTTTGTTTGACCCCTTGGTCTAAAAAGCCTTCAAACAAATCGCCCAAAAACTGGTTTTGCCCGCTGCCGTCGGTTTTGAGCTTGATGTCTTGCAGCATTTGCACGACTTCTTTCAAAATCGCACCGTTTTTGAAAAACAGCGGGCGGTTGTGCACATCAAGAAAGGCGAAGTCGTTGTTGGTGTAGTATTTGATTTCTTTGAATTGCTCTAAAACCGCGCGTTTGGTTGCATCTTTATCTCCAACATATAATTTAAAAGAATCAATAATATCCTGATTAGTAACATGGGTAATTTCTTCATTGAGAAATTCTTTCATGCCTTTTTTGTACAGCTCTTGCAAGCGGTCTTGCAGGTCAAAATAGTTGTCTTGTGCCGCGCCTTTCCAATACACCTTTAAATTATTTGGGTTTTCGCTTTCGTCTTTGATTTTGGCAAGAAAGATGTTTACCAGTTTATCAAAGGCGTTTTCTCGCCCCGATACGTTGTGCTGGCGCATAATGGTGGCAAACTGGTGGTATTTTTTCTGAATGGCAACGCTATCCACTTCTTTTAAATCGGTGGTGGCAAACGGGCGTGTGCCGATGTGGAAAGGCGCGGATTCAAACAGATTTTTTTCGGTGGAATCAAGCTGATAGGTCTGTTTCCAGACTTCAAAAAATTCGCTGCGGCTGCCGTTGCTTTCATGCACGGACTGGTAGCTTTTGAGTTTGCTATCGCTTTCCAAATATTTGTCGTTGTCTTGCATGGAAACAAGGCGGTAGCTCTGCTCTACTCTGCCGTTTGCCCAATCGGCGGCGTAAAGGCACAGATACTGCGCTTTGCGGTAGCTGTTGAAATAGTTGAAAAGCTGCCCACCGTCTTTTTGCATACGCTTCCATGCCTTGTCAAATTCGCTGTCTTTGGCATCGGTGGTTTTGCATTCAATCAGCAGGTATTCTTCGCCGTCGTTGTTTTTAATCAGAATGTCGCAGTAAAAGCTGGTGTCTTCACGTCCGCCTACGGTTTTGGGTTCAAGCGTGATGTGTTCGGGTTTGTAACCAGCGTCCAAAAGATTATGCACGCACTCAAACACAACGAAATTCTCGTTTTGGCTGAAATTTTTGGTGGTGTCGCGCTCGGCGGTAATGTCTGCGGGGTAAATCAGTTTTTCGTTGGCAAAATCGGCGGCAAGTTCGTAGCCGTTGATGGTTTTGCGGTAGGTTTTGCCGTGGGCGGTAAAGCCTAGTGATTCTAGGGCGGATTTTAGGGTTTCTTTTTTAATCATTGGGTTGCTTTCTATTTTGAGACTGATAGGGCAGCCTGAAAACCATTTTCAGGCTGCCTTTGGCGTTTTCAGGCTGCCTAATTATTCATCATCTGTCTGCTTTTTTGCTTTGCTGTCGCCGATTTCTTTTAACACTTTGGCAAAATCCAGCGCGTTTTTGCGGGTAACCACGGGCTGCCCAGTTTCCTGCTCAATGTTTTTGCGCGCTGCGCCGGCCACTTTGCCGCCGCGCTTGGCGGTATGCAGGTTTTCTTGGAAGCCCTGCGCGTTTTCCTGCCGCGTGATTTCAGCGGTGGTGGCTTCGGCCAGCATATTCAGCACCAGCTCCAATGTGGACATATTGTCGCGCAGGTTTTCTTTTTTCAGGTTTTTGAACCGTTTGTATTCACGAGTATTCATGCCGCTCCATGCGCGGGTGATTTCATTGGTGAGCATAGCGTATTCGCGCCCTTCGGCTACGCCGTGCTCCTGCCATGTGTCGGTCAGCTCCTTGCGCACTTGAATGGCTTGCAGCCGCTGGTTAATCCATTCGCGCGAGTAGCCTTTTTGTAGGTAGCTTTGCAGGGCGCGATCAATGGAAAGCTCGGGGTCGGCGATTTCGTCCAGCCGTTCTTTGCCCACCTGCGCCAACCACATTTTAAAAGGCTCGGCTTTGGGCGAGGGCACGGATTGGATAATGCGGAAAATGCTGGCGGTGTCGGCGGCATCGGTTTTGTAAAATTTGCCGTCTGCCGACTGGAATTTCAGTTGTACGATTTTTTCGTACAACTCACTTCCACCTTCCTGTTCCGTAATTTTCTTTTTCAAATCACTCCAATAGCGGCGCGGGTTGCTGCTACCAGTAAGCACGGCAATCACATCAGTGATGGAAAAAAACCATTCTTCGCGCTCGCTGTCCCAATGGGTGCGGATTTGTTCGTTTTGATAGAGTTTGACTTGATCCATTCGGTGTCCTTCACTGTTTCCAGCCTGCCTCTGCCTACCTTTTCAACTTCGCCAGCGCATCTGCCATCGCACTGTTCTGCGGGGCGCGCTCGCGCTGCGGTTTGCCGTTTTTCAGGCTGCCTCGGTTGTTGTTTGGGCTGCGCGAGCTGCTGTTGCTTTCAGGCTGCCTGCCGCGTTTTTCCGCGCCTGCCTCATCATTCAACCGCATGGTCAGCGCGATGCGTTTGCGCGGCACGTCCACTTCCAGCACTTTCACTTTGACCACGTCGCCCGCTTTGACCACGTCGCGCGGATCTTGCACGAATTTGTCGGCCAGCGCGGAGATGTGCACCAAGCCGTCTTGGTGTACGCCGATGTCCACGAATGCGCCGAAGTTGGCGACGTTGCTCACCACGCCTTCCAGCACCATGCCAACTTGCAGGTCGTTCATGTCGTGCACGCCGTCGGCGAAGGCGGCGGTTTGGAACTCGCCGCGCGGGTCGCGTCCGGGTTTTTCCAGTTCTGCCAGAATGTCTCGCACGGTGGGCAAGCCGAAGCGTTCGTCAATAAAGTCGGCAGCCTGAATTTGGGCGATTTGGCTGCGGTTGCCAATCAGCTCGGCGGCGGTGATGCCTTGTTTTGCCAGCATTTTGGCGACCACGGGATAGGCTTCGGGGTGGACGGCTGATGCGTCCAACGGTTCGCTGCCGCCGTTGATGCGCAAAAAGCCTGCCGCCTGCTCAAAGGTTTTTTCGCCAAGGCGCGGCACTTTCAACAGTTGCTTGCGGCTGTCGAACGCGCCGTTTTCGTCGCGGTAGGCGACGATGTTTTGCGCCAGCGTGGCGTTCAGCCCCGAAATGCGGGCGAGCAGCGGCGCGGAGGCGGTATTCACGTCCACGCCCACGGCGTTTACGCAGTCTTCCACCACGGCATCGAGCGATTTGGCAAGCTGGCTCTGGTTTACGTCGTGTTGGTACTGCCCCACGCCGATCGATTTGGGGTCGATTTTGACCAGTTCGGCGAGCGGGTCTTGCAGGCGGCGGGCGATGGAAACCGCGCCGCGCAGGGATACGTCCAAATCGGGGAACTCGCGGGCGGCGAGTTCGGAGGCGGAATACACTGATGCGCCCGCTTCGGAAACGGTGATTTTGCGTATTTCAGGCTGCCTTTGCAGCAGTTCGGCGGCGATTTTGTCGGTTTCGCGGCTGGCGGTGCCGTTGCCGATGACAATCAGTTTCACGCCGTTGCGCTCAATCATTTGCGCCAGCCGCGCCAGCATGGCATCGGGCTGGTGCAGGTAAACAATCGCGGTGTCCGCCAGCTTGCCCGTGTCGTCCACCACCGCACATTTCACGCCGTTGCGGTAGCCGGGGTCTAAACCCAGCGTGGGCAACCTGCCCGCTGGCGCGGCGAGCAGTAAGTCTTTGAGATTTTTGGCAAACACGGTAATCGCATCGGCATCGGCTTCTTCTTTCAGCCGCGCAAAGGCTTCCAGTTCCAGCGACAGGAAGATTTTGGCGCGCCACGCAAGGCGCACGGTATCGCGCAAGAATTTGTTTTCCGAACGAATTTGGAAATGCTCGGCGATGATTTGCTCGTATTCGGACTGCTCGGTAATCGGCGTTTCATCGGCCTGGTATTTGAGCGCGGCGTGCAACACGCCTTCGTTGCGCCCGCGCAAAACGGCTAGGGCGCGGTGGCTGGGCATTTGGGCGATGCGTTCGCGGTAGTCAAAATAGTCTTTGAATTTTTCGCCGTCCGCTTCTTTGCCCGCAACCACTTGCGCGTGCACTTCGGCTTCGCGCCACAGCTTGTCGCGCAGCTGCCCAATCAGTTCGGCATCTTCGGCAAACTGCTCCATCAAAATGGCGCGCGCGCCGTCCAGCGCGGCTTTGACATCGGGCACTTGCTCGCTGACAAACGGCGCGGCAAGGGCTTCGGGGTCGTTTTCAGGCTGTCTAAAAATGCTGTCTGCCAAATCTTGCAAACCGTGTTCGCGGGCGATTTGCGCTTTGGTGCGGCGTTTGGGCTTGTAGGGCAGGTACAAATCTTCCAGCGCGGTTTTGTTGTCCGCCGCTTCAATCGCGCTTTGCAGCTCGGGCGTGAGCTTGCCTTGCTCGTCTATGCTTTTTAACACAACGGCTTTACGCTCCTGCAATTCGCGCAGATAGGTGAGCCGCTCTTGCAGCGTGCGCAGCTGGGTGTCGTCCAGCCCGCCCGTGGCTTCTTTGCGGTAGCGGGCGATAAAGGGGACGGTTGCGCCTTCGTCCAGCAGGGCAACGGCGGCGGTGATTTGGGCGGGGGTGGCGGAGAGTTCGGTGGCGAGGAGTTGGGTGATGTTCATGGGAATCTCTTGGTAAATGATAATGATTGAGTTGGCAGTTTCAGGCTGCCTGAAAAAAGGGGCGATTATAAACGGAGGAAGGCAGCCTGAAAGCGGGTTTTTGGGGTTTCAGGCTGCCTAAATGGGGCTTATTTAAGCCCTATTTTGCCTGCGGAGTGCGCTCGTCATCTCCACCAAATAGGGAAATCTAAAAATACTTTATGAATATTCCCTAATGTGTCATCGTCTATGTAAAAAGTGAAATTACCATGAAGAGTATTTCCTTCTACTGTTTTATTTTGAAATTTCCATTCTAAAATTGGTATATTGTTAATACGCTTAATATAAAAAATAAAAATTTCACTCATATCAAATAGCAAACAATCAACAACCACTGCTTGATTTAATGATTTCAAAAATTTTTCCCATGTTTCATACTGAATCCATAGATTATTCTCATACAGAATTAATTGTTGGAATTGCTCTATTTCTATTTTAAGGAAAATTTTAAAGGATTTAGTATAATCATCAACTTCTATAACTTCTAAATTAAACCTAAAAGGATTATTAAAATTAATATTCATGTACATACCCTAAATTATTAAATAGGCAATGATTGGTCGGCGTAGTAATCTGTGTAGGTGGAAAGGTTAATCATATCAACTAGTAGCTTGCGTTTTGGTAAAAGGCGCGATGATAAACGGTGAAAGGCAGCCTGAAAGCGGGTTTTTAGGTTTTCAGGCTGCCTAATTAGTGTACTTCTGCTGAATGATGTGCTTCAAATTCCTGTCTTTGCTGTTCCAAATTATCGTTGCGCCGTTTTAGGTCTTGCAGCCGCTGTTGGTAGTGTTGCATGGTGCAACTGTGGCGGCGGCAGTTTTGAAGCGTGTTGGTATAGTGGTAGCCGCAATCTTGGGCGACAAACTGCTGCCATAGCTCTTGGGCTTCTTCCATTTTTGCCCGCGCTTCAAGGCGGTCAGTTAGCAGCGTTTGGCTGCGGATAAATTCCTGCCGCACTTGGGCAGCGATATTTTGCTCGCGCTCGTCGTCTTTTGTGCCGAAGCAGTTGATAAACACTTCGGCTTGGGCGTGCGCGGTAAGCACAATCAGCATAATGGACAATAGGGATTTTTTCATTTTGGATGCTTTCGGTTAGCGGAATAAGGGTGCAGAGGCAGCCTGAAAACGGGTTGGGGCGGTTTCAGGCTGCCTAAAAGCGTATTGAGAACAAATCCCACACCAGCAGCCCCACAATTAACACGCCGCGCCCAATCTCCAAGCGCAGCATGGCAATGGCGAGCTTGCGCACAAAATAGGTATCGGACGACCGCCCTGCCGCTTCGTAAAGCTGGGGTGGGCGATAAATGCGTCCAGCACGCTTTGGGCGCGGTGGTTTGCCCATAGGGCGAATAGAAATTCAATCGCCATCGCGGCGAAGAGGAAGTAGATGTATAGGTTGGTCATTTCAGGCTGCCTAGGGCGGCGGGAAAACGAATTTTAACAAAATTACCCCCAAACGGCTGCAGATGCGTGGGCTTGGTTTGCCGTTTTTCCCGCAATAAAACCGCGTTTTTTAAAACTGGCACGCTGTTTGCTTTTCAACCTATATCGTATTAACAAAACAAATTAGAACAACTATTCTTATTAGGCTAAATTATCATGCAATCTGGCAATTATTATTTTCAAACCACTGTTACCCGTGTGAACCTGGCTTCTGTGATGCAGGCTTTGCGCACATCCGATGCGCCTGCCGATGAAATCTCGGCGAACATCAAAAGCCTGATGCAATGCGGCATCGCGCAGGGCAAAGAACGCGCGGTGAATTTGCTGCTGCAATACAATCTGGCGTATATCAGCCATGCTAAAAACAAAGTGTTGTCGCATGACGACAGCGTGTGTTTTGCGGATATTCGTTGGGCGTTGCAAACGGTGGGCAAGCCGAAAATGGCGCGGGCGATTTGATTGGGGAGATGGGTATTTTCTACCTTGCGCATTGCGCGGCGGACTACCCCTTTATACCCAAATCAAAGATTTGGACAAAGGGGCAAGGCTGCCTTTGGTGGGAAAGGTGGCTTTTTTGTGGGCGGCGGGTTGAGGCAGCCTGAAAACTAATCTACCCAGTAAAAAACCGTTTGGCACAACGCCAAGCGGTTTTGTTTTTTCAGGCTGCCTATCGGGTTCAGGCAGCCTGAAAACATCTCTACCGCCTATCAATGCAGCGCATTTACCAGCGCAATCCGCGTTTTCAGCGTCCAATAGCTTGCCAGCCCTGTGGTGCTGTGCAGCACTTTGCCGTTTTTAATCAACACGATGGTAGGCGTAACTTTCACGCCCCATTGTTGCGACCATGCGCCGTTGTCATCGTTTACGGCGGGGAAGGTGTAGCCTTGCTGTTGCAAATAGGCGCGAATATCGTCGTCGCTGCCCGAGCGCAACGCCACGCTCAACACGGGCGTGCCGCCATCGTGCAGGTGTTGGATAACGGGCGAGGTGTGTTTGCAAATGCCGCACCATGCGCCCCAGATATACAGCAGCAGAGTTTGATTTTGGCTGGCGGCTTGCAGCGTGGTGGTAAGCGGCGCGGCATCGGGCGAGCGTGGCACAATCGGCAGCGCGGTTTGGGCAGCCTGAATGGGCAATTTGGGCGCACGCAGCGCATCCACGGCAAGGTTGATGGCAAGCAGCAACAGCAGCATTTGTGTGGCTTGCTTTGCCCAAGCAATAATTTTTTTTCGCATAGCTTGATTAAAATGTGAAATATCGTTAAAAAGCGAACATAATTGTAAGAATCTGTATTCATTATTTTCATAGGCATCTTTTATGCCCTAAAAACGCGGCTACTGCGTTAAAAATGCGCGCAAGGTATCCAACCTTGAACCTTGCTGTGCTTTTTGCCTTGTATCCGCGCTTTTATGTCATCAAATCTACCTATGCAAATAGTGAATACAGATTCTAAACGAAAAACGTTTTCAGGCTGCCGCAAATCGTCTCATGACATCGCATTCACGGCGCGGGCGGAGTAACCCTCGCGCACACGCTAGGGTCTGTTGACATTCAACTTTTGCAGCGGATTTTGCGTCATAAAACGGCGGATACAAGGCGAAAATGCGAGCCTATGCCATCCATAGGCGAGTATTTTCAACGCAGTAGATGCCGTTTTAGGGCGCAAAATCCGTCAAAACGTTGATTGTCAACAGACCCTAAGGCAGCCTGAAACACCCCTTCCCCCTTTTTCAGGCTGCCTCATGCCTAAGAACCTGTTTAAATTCTCCGCGCGAGTTGTCCGCTGATGCAGTCTGGCTGTGCGGCAAGGCGCAAAACGCAGGCAATAGCGGGACTATTGTCAAGTTTTGCAACACAGCCGCACAGCCAGAATACGTTAGCGGCAACCGTGTCGGAGGCTTTAAGCAGGTTCTGAACCCCAACCGATAGGAGTCTCACCCATGACCCTCGCCCTTGAACGCATCCGCCATCCCGCCTTGCGCGAAAAAATTATGACCGCCACCGAAGCCGCTGAATTTGTGCAAGACGGTATGCTCGTGGGCATGAGCGGTTTCACCGGCGCGGGCTACCCCAAAGCCCTGCCCACGGCGATTGCCGAGCGCGCCCAAGCCATCCATGCCGAGGGCAAACCCTTCCAAATCAGCGTGATAACCGGTGCATCCACCGCGCCCGAGTGCGACGGCGTGCTCGCCGCATCAGGCAGCCTGAAACTGCGCAGCCCGTTCCAATCCGACCCCACGCTGCGCAACGACATCAACGCCGGCAAAATCGCCTACACCGATATTCACCTATCGCAAATCGAGCAGCAAGTGCGCTTCGGCTTTTTCGGCGCGATGGACGTGGCGATTATCGAAGTGGTCGGCATCACCGAAGAGGGCAAACTCATCCCCTCCATGAGCGTGGGCCCGGACAACCAATGGGTGAAATCCGCGCAAAAAATCATCTTGGAAGTGAACACGCAGCAACACGCCAAGCTGGAAACCATGCACGACGTGTTTGCCGACATCGGCACGCCGCCCAACCGCCGCCCCTTGCTGCTGCTCAACCCCGACGACCGCATCGGCGATTACTACATTGATTGCGATTTAGATAAAATCGTCGCCATCGTGTTTACCGATGCGCCCGACCGCAACAGCAAATTTGCCGAACCCGATGCCATCTCGCAACGCATCGCCGAGCAAATCATTGAATTTTTTGAACACGAAGTGAAACACGGCAGGCTGCCTGAAAACCTGCTGCCGCTGCAATCGGGCGTGGGCAACGTTGCCAATGCCGTGCTGGCAGGCTTGCAACACAGCCGCTTTGAAAACATCACAGGCTTCACCGAAGTGCTGCAAGATGGCATGCTGGATTTGCTGCTCTCGGGCAAAATGGCGAGCGCATCCGCCACCGCCCTCTCGTTTAGCCCCGACGCGCTGCAACGCTTCAACGACAACATTGATTTCCTGCGCGACAAAATCATCCTGCGAGCGCAAGAAATCACCAACAGCCCCGAGCTGATTCGCCGCCTTGGCGTTATCGGCATGAACGCCATGATAGAAGCCGATATTTACGGCAACGTGAACTCCACGCACATCATGGGCACGCGCATGATGAACGGCATCGGCGGCTCAGGCGATTTTGCCCGCAACGCGTATTACTCGTTCTTCGTTAGCCCCTCCGTTGCCAAAGACGGCGCAATTTCCTGCATCGTGCCCATGGTTTCCCACCACGACCACACCGAACACGACGTGATGTTTATCGTAACCGAGCAAGGCATGGCGGATTTGCGCGGCAAATCGCCCCGCCAACGCGCCCGCCTGATTATTGAACACTGCGCCCACCCCGACTACCGCGACATGCTGCGCGACTACTACGACCGCGCCGAGCAATCAGGCGGCGGCTTGCACACTCCGCATCTGTTGAACGAAGCCCTGTCGTGGCACCAACGGTTTGTGGAAACGGGCGATATGCGGGTGAAATAATGCCGCCCGTTGAGGCAGCCTGAAAAGCGAGGGCAAGGAACACGGCTTTCAGACTGCCTTATCACACCAATCAACCATCTTTGGCTTACCCCGCCATTTTGAAAAACACCCAACCATGCGCAATTATCTATTCAGTCTTATCGCCTGCTGCGCCCTCATCGCCCCGTTTCAGGCTGCCGCCTGCGCGTGCGCCGACACCTATGTGGACGGCGGCTACATAGAACTTGCCCAACCCGCCCTACCCCGAACACGCCAGGCTAAAAAACGAGCAAGGCATCGTAAAACTGCGCGTGATGGTTGTGCCCGATGGCAGCGTGCGCCATGTGAAGCTGGTTGAATCCAGCGGCTCGCTGACGTTAGACCGCGCCGCCCGCCGCGCCGTGCGCGAAGCCAAGTTTCAGGCTGCCTAGCGCGGTGGCAAGCCCATGCCCACCGAATTTGACACTAGCTTCACCTTTCTTTTGGATTAGGACGGAAAAGCCGCCAACATGTTGATTGTCAACACGCCCTAGGAATTGCCCGCCATGCGCCGTTTACTGTTTTGCCTGATTGCCAGCCTCGCGCTGATTGCCCCCGCCGCCGATGCCAAAGCGCGCACGGTTAAAAATGCCGAAGGGCGGGCGATAAAAACCGTTATGCCTATCTATCCGCCCCTAGCCCAAGAAAACGGCATAGAAGGGCGCGTGAAACTGCGCGTACAGGTTGCGCCGAATAACCGCATCCGCTTGGTGGAAGTGGCGGAATCCAGCGGTTCGCCGCTGTTGGACGAAGCTGCCGTTGCCGCCGTGCACCAATACCGTTTTCAGGCTGCCACGCGCGACGGCAAATGGGTCGCCACCACGTTTTTCCCCATTTTTAAATTTGAATTGGAGTGATAAGCGCGCAGGCGCAGACAGCCGCCCTGCCCTGCTTTGCCCCTGCATA
This sequence comes from uncultured Kingella sp., assembly GCA_963516425.1. Classification (GTDB taxonomy): domain Bacteria; phylum Pseudomonadota; class Gammaproteobacteria; order Burkholderiales; family Neisseriaceae; genus Kingella_B. Next base: position 115 of record CAUQDE010000011.1, on the reverse strand, counting down.
AAAAGGCAGCCTGAAACCTTTGCAAAACCCCTAACAACAGCCTAAAACCTAAAATGGAGCGGCGACGGCTCGTCGCCAAATTGCTTATTAAACATAGCATTACTGATTTTTCAAA
>CAUQDE010000010.1:0-16379 GCA_963516425.1 uncultured Kingella sp. | reverse complement strand
AATAGCGAGGCAGCCTGAAAACCCGTTTTTGCTTCACCCGTTTTCAGGCTGCCTCCCGTTCCCTCACTCCAAAGGAATCCCCATGAAAAAACTGCTTATCGCCACTTTGCTCGCCGCCGCACTCAGCGCGCAAGCCGCCCCCCAAGCAACCGCGCTGCCCATCCCCGCCGCCGCAGCAGAAGTCGCCCGCCAATCCGAAGCCGACAGCGCCAAGCTGGTCGCCCAAGCCGAAACCCGCACGCTCGCCTACTACGATGCCGAGGGCAACGAAACGCCGCAAGCCAGTGAGGGCGGTTTCTACCGCATGCTCATCGGGCGCACCGCCGACGGCAAAGCCGTTATCCAAGACTTCTACCAAGACAGTAAAACCAAACAAATCGACCCCGTTGTCATCCCCGACGACAAAGACCTGAAAAACTTTGACGCGTTTGTCGCCGCCGACGGGCGCATGGTTTGGTACACGCCCGAGGGCGAAGTGCTGAAATTCCAAGACATCAAAAACCACCAAGGCACCGCAACAGGACACTACGAAAACGGCAAGCTGGCGTTCAAAACCGAATACACCGGCCACACCCTGCGCATCCAAATGTATCACGACAACGGCAAACTCGCGTTTGACGGCTCGGGCAGCCACGACAGCAGCAAAGTCAAATTCAAAATCATCGGCAGCACGGGCAAAGTGCTTGCCGACAGCGAGAAAAAAATCAAAGCCTCGGGCAAAAACGCCGAAGAAGCCGCCGACATTCTGATGCGCGTGCGAAAATTCAACGAAGACTGATGCCGGCGCATCATCCCCAAACGATTTGTCCGCTTTTCCATTTTCAGGCTGCCTCTAAGCATTTGGGCAGCCTGAAAAGCCTAAAACCCACCCCTTTCCCATCACGCTTTCCATGCTTTTTGACCTCACCCGCTATTCCCCCGCCGATTTCAAACACGAAACCCGCCAGTTGCTCGCCCTCGCCATCCCCATGATGCTCGGGCAAATCGCTACCGTTGCCATCGGCGTGGTGGACACCGCCATGTCGGGCGCGGCAGGCAAAGACGACCTCACCGCCGTGGCGCTGGGCAGCTCGGTGTTCTCCACCCTGTTCATCACCTTTATGGGCATCATGGCGGCGCTCAACCCCATCATCGCCCAGCAGCACGGCGCAGGTGGCACGCACGAAGTCGGCGAAACAGGGCGGCAAGGCGTGTGGTTCGGGCTGCTGCTGGGCATTCTTGGCATGGCGGTTTTGTTCGCGCTCATCATCCCGCTGCAAAACTATCTGGACATGAGCGCGCACATCAAAACCATGTTCGCCCGATACCTCGGCATCGTCGCGCTCGGGTTGCCCGCCGCGCTAATCTACCGCGCCCTGCACGCCTACGCATCCAGCCTGAACAAACCGCAGCCCATCATGTGGATTAACTGGGCGGCGCTGCTGCTCAACATCCCTTTAAACTACCTGTTCATTTTCGGCGCGGCAGGCACCGCCGACCTCGCCGAGCGTTTTCAGGCTGCCCCTGCGCTCATTGCATGGCTGCGGCAGCTGCCTGTTCCCGCGCTCGGCGGCGTGGGCGCAGGCGTGGCCACCACCATCGTGTTCTGGTTCGGCACCTTCGCGCTCGCACTCTACCTCGCCAAAAGCCGCGACCTGCGCCGTTTCGGCTTCACCCAACGCTTCTCCCGCCCCAATTGGCGCACGCAAAAAAACATCGCCACGCTGGGCTGGGCAATCGGGCTGTCTTATTTTCTGGAAGCCAGCCTGTTCACCTTTATCGTTTGGCTCATCGCCGATTTGGGCGAAAACCACGTTGCTGCGCAGCAAATCGTGCTGAGTTTGAGCAGCGTGATTTACATGATTCCGCAAGCCATCGGCTCCGCCGCCACCGTGCGCATCGGCTATGCCATCGGGCGCAAACAGTTTGCCCGCGCCCGTTATATTTCGGGCGTTGCCATTGTGTGCGGCTGGATTTTGGGCGCGTGCACCCTCGTTGCCCTGCTGGTTTTCAGGCTGCCTTTGGCGAAAATCTACACCCAAGATGCCGCCGTGCTCGCGCTCGCCGCCAGCCTGATTGTGTTTGCTGGCGTGTTCCAAGTGTTTGATTTCACCCAATGCATCGCCTCCTATGCCCTGCGCGGCTACAAAATCACCCGCGTGCCGATGATTATCCACGCCGTCGCCTTCTGGTGCTTGGGGCTGGTTTTGGGCTACATCCTCGCCCACGCCGCCAACATGGGCATTTACGGCTTTTGGACAGCGCTCATCATCTCCCTCGCCAGCGCCGCCGCCGCTCTGGTGTGGTATTTGGAACAACGCAGCCGCTTGGCAAAGCACGATCGGAAAGCATGAACGGCAGCCTGAAAAACACAACCGTTTGGTCGCCATTCTGTGCGCCAAACGGTTTTTTGTTGGATGAAACCTTTGCAAAACCGGCAACCGATGGAGCGTCGGCGGCTCGCCGACATTTTGCCAATCCGTAAAGCCCCATTGAATTCACCCTTTGGCAACGAGCCGTCGCCGTTGCATTTAGGTTTCAGGCTGCCCCAAAAGTTTCCGCCCAACCATCAACCGCGCCCCCATAACCAAAGGCAGCCTGAAAACGCGTTTCCCCGTTTTCAGGCTGCCTTATCTGTTGTTTACTTGGCTTATTGTTCCAGCGCCTTCAAAGAAACCGCGCCCACATCGTCAAACACCGAAGTCCCTTTGAAATTGTTGATTTTCTCGTTATCCGAAGCGTCAATTTCAATTTCGCTGCCCTCTGGCAACACTTCATCCTGCTGCTCATCAGGGCGCACCGACATACCACCATAAGGCTCAGTTAAATCAGCCGAGCCGCTTTTCCATGCGATAGAAGTTAAATCGCCCTGAATGCGCGCACCCTTTGCCGAGCAAGTCAGGCAAACGGGTTTCGCCGCCTGCGCCTTAATCACCGCGTCGATTTTGGCGGTGCTGACGGTGCGCCCGTTTGCCTCGCTCCAAGCGGCGATGCTTTGTTTTAGCGTGTTGGTTTTCAACGCGCCTTTTTTATACGGGTCGCGGAACACCGCCAGCCACAAATTGCCCGCGTCGTCTTGGTTCAGCGCGATGCGCTCGTAGCTCACCGTGGCGGGCGAGCCGGTGTGGATGGTTTTGGCGAATTCCAGCGCGTCGGGCGATTTCATGCGCACGCAGCCGTGGCTCACCACCCCTGGCACGCTGGCGGGATTGCTGGTGCCGTGGATGCCCAAGCCCAGCTTGGGATTGCCCAAGCGCACAAACACAGGGCCCAGCGGGTTTTTCGGGCCGGGCGGCACCGATTTCACCCCGTCGCCGCGTTCTTTTTGGATGGAAAGCGGGATGTGCCAAGTGGGGTTAAACGCTTTCGCGCCGATTTTGTGTTCGCCAATATTGGTTTGCGACATCGCTTTGCCCACACCCACGGGATACACTTTTTTCAGGCTGCCGTCTTTAAACAAAAACAGGCGCTGCTGCGGGATGTTAATCACCACTTGATAGCCCGCTGCGGCAGGCGCGACATCGGGCACGGGAATGGTTTGCGCCGCAAAGGCGGGAGATGCGAGCGCGATGGCGCCCAAGCTCAGTAAAGCGTATTTATTCATATATAAAATGATGAAACGTACAAACAAAAGAGTTCGCCATGATACGCTAGTTGGGTGCAGTTTTATGCGAAAATAAGCGTTTATATTAGTGAACAATTTTAATTGTTGCAGCAACACAACATTTCACATCCACATGACCACTGTCCACATCCTTTCCCTTGACTACGAATCGCGCGGGGTTGCCAAGCTAGGTGGCAAGACCGTTTTCGTGCACAACGCGCTGCCGCAAGAAACCGTCCGAATCCGCATCACGCAAGACAAAGCCCATTTTGCCGAAGCACAAGTTGAGCAAATTGTCCAGCCGTCGCCCTATCGGCGCGCACCCGCTTGCCCGCATTACGGCGATTGCGGCGGCTGCGCGATGCAACACGTTGAATTTGCGGCGCAAGTTGCCATGAAGCAGCGTGTGTTTGAAGAGCAGTTGCAGCGCATCGGCAAGGTGCAGCCTGAAAGCCTGCTGCCGCCTGTTTACGGCGCGCCGTGGCGTTACCGCAGCCGCACGCGCTTGGCGGTGCACACCGGTGCGAACGGCAAAATCATCTTGGGCTACCAAGCCAAGCGCAGCCATAAAATTGTGGGCATCAGCCAATGCCTGCTGCTGCCCGAACACGTTTCAGGCTGCCTTAACCTCATCCGCGATGCGCTGCAAGATATGGTGAATGCGCAGCCAAAAGTAGGCATCCGCAGCGTGGAAATCAGCGTGGGCGAGGGCGTTACGGCGGTAAACATCGTCAGCCAAAAAAGGCAGCCTGAAAACGTGTTGCGCGCGCTTGCAGGCTGCCTCAATCGCGCCGAGGGCGGTAAGCAGATTTGGCAAGTATGGCAACAAATTGGCAGCGCGAAACCGCAAGCCGTGTCGCCGCACGATGCGCTGCCGCTGGTGTTCAGGCTGCCTGAGTTTGGCTTAACCATGCCATTTCAACTGGGCGATTTCACCCAAATCAATCTGCCGCTGAACGAGATTATGGTGGCGCGGGCGGTGCATTTTCTTGACCCGCAGCCGCACGAGCGCATTGCCGATTTGTTCTGCGGGCTGGGCAATTTCACGCTGCCGCTGGCAAAGCGCGCCGCCGAAGTGGTCGGCATCGAAGGCAGCGCCGCGCTCACGCAACGCGCTGTTGCCAACGCCCGCGCCAACGGCTTGCCGAACGCGCAATTTGCCACCGCCGATTTGTTCGCCGCCACGCCCGAAACCCTCGCCGCGCTGGGGCGGTTTGACAAAATGCTGCTGGACCCGCCGCGCGCGGGGGCTTATGCCGTGGTGCAAGCCTTGCACGCGCCTTTTTTGCCGCGGCGCATCGTGTATATTTCGTGCAACCCCGCCACGCTGGCGCGGGATGCGGCGGTGTTGGCGAGCAAAGGCTATCGCTTTACCACGGCGGGGATGATGAATTTGTTTCCGCAAACCAGCCATGTGGAAGCGATTGGCGTGTTTGAACGGGCAAAGGCAGCCTGAAACGGCTTGACGGTTTTTCAGGCTGCCTACTGATGGCGCGGTAGGCAGCCTGAAAACGCAGATAAAGCGAGAATAGCTCATCGCCAAATAATCGCCAAACACCATTCCACCCATTTTCAGGCTGCCTCAGCCGCGCAATATTAAGGCAGCCTGAACCCCCACCCATCCACAAGGAACCCCCATGAAAAGCAGCGCACGCAACCAACTCACCGGCACCATCCACCGCATAGAAGACTTTTCAGGCTGCCTCAGCATCGCCGTGCAATGCGGCAAGCATCTGGTGTACAGCCATATCAGCCCGCCCGCCTACCGCAGCCTGAAACCACAAATCGGGCAAACCGCCGTGGTGCTGTTCAAAGCCAACGCCATCACCCTGTTCACCGAAATCCACCCGCTGCGCCTCTCCGCCGAAAACAGCCTAGAAGCCCGCGTGGAAGCTATAGAACAAGGCGCGGTAAACAACATCGTACGCCTGCGCACCGACGACGGCTTCACCCTCGCCGCCGCCATCACACTCAACAGCAGCGAAAGCCTAGACATCCGCGCAGGGCAACGCATCACCGCCGTGTTTTTTGCCAACCAAACCATGCTGGCGGTTTTATGAGCAGGCGCAGCAAGAGGCAGCCTGAAACCCAACCGCAGGGCGTGCGGTTTACAGCGCACGCTGTTGCAAACATCCCCCAATTTACCCTTGCCTATTTTCAGGCTGTCTCAAAGCATTCTTTATCATTAGCCAGAGCAGGCGTTTCGCCGCCTACCACGAGCAGGGGCAAGCCCCTGCACCCCAGCGTAGCCCCACCTTCGCCCGCTTCCCCAAAGGCAGCCTGAAAATGGAACGTCGGCGGCTCGCCGACACACCGATTCCCAGCAACGCCGCCCATTTGGCGACGAGCCGTCGCCGCTCCATCACGCATCGCGTTTCAGGCTGCCTCAAACCATCAAGGCAGCCTGAAAAACTGCTCGGTGTTTTGCCAAATGAATTTTTTACTGCATAGATTGGCTTTCAGGCTACCTAATCCATCACAAACGTTTGATGCTACCACCCTCTCCCCTACGTCCAGCCGAACGCAGCATTCTTTTTTCGGAAACAAGCGTGCGCTTGTCCGACGACGCGCATAGCACGGCTAGTCTGCACGCGCCAAAAAAAGGATGCGCAGTGAGGGGAGTTCGCGCAGCGAACCTGCACATCGGGGTCGCCTTTCTCATCTTTGGCGAAGCAAAGAAAAGTAAGTGCACCGCTGGCAAGAGACGCATGGTTAAAGCTACACCCAAAGCCCACCACAAAGAACCAACCCATTTTCAGGCTGCCTATCCACCCCCGCCTAATCCAAAAGAACTACCCACCCCCATCCGCCATCCCGCCAATACCCAAACCGCCGCCTTTGCGCTACGCTGCGCCCCTTTCCTCCAAACGAACTAGAAAGACAAACCATGAAAAAATCCCTTATCGCCGCCTTGCTCCTAGCTGCCAGCGCGTTCGCCCAAGCCGAAGACATCACCGTCTCCGCTGCCGCCAGCCTTAAAGAAGCGTTCACCGACATCGCCCGCCAATACGAAAAACAGCACCCCGATGCCAAAATCAAACTGAACACCGCCGCCTCAGGCACGCTGCTGCAACAGCTCGCCCAAGGCGCGCCCGTGGACGTGCTCGCCACCGCCGACCTCGCCACTATGGACAAAGCCGCCGCGCAAAACCTGATTCGCCCCCAAACCCGCAAAACTTTCGCGCTTAATTCGCTCGTGTTGATTACCCCCAAAAGCAGCAGCCTGAAAATCAGCAAGCCCAAAGACTTGCAACAAGAAGGCGTAAAACGCATCGCCGTGGGCAACCCCGCCAGCGTGCCGGCAGGCGCATACACCCAAGCCGCGCTGGAAAAACAAAAACTGTGGAGCAGCCTGCAACCCAAAGTCGTGAACACGCAAAACGTGCGCCAAGCGCTGGATTACGTTATCCGCAGCGAAACCGAAGCGGGCTTCGTGTACCGCACCGATGCCGCGCTCAAACCCCACGCCGTCAATATCGTTGCCGCCATTCCCACCGAAAAACCCGTTGCCTACCCCATCGCGCTCACCCAAAGCAGCAAAGCCGCCAACGAAGCGCAACGCTTTGTGAACTATGTACTTTCCGACGAAGGACAACGCGTATTGCAACGCTACGGATTTAGCGCCGCGAAATAATCCATCCGCATCACAAAAGGCAGCCTGAAAACCCGCAAAATGCGTTTCAGGCTGCCTGCAGCATTCCACATCAATTTTCAGGTAGCCCCAAAACCCAAAGGCTGCCTGAAAACCATCCCGCCCCAACAGCCCAATAATCAGGAAACCCCGATGACCTTCGCCTATTTCAGCATACTTATCTTCGCCCTGTTCAACAGCCTGTGTTCCCTCTTGGCCAAGAAGTCCGCCCGACTGCTTGATGCCGAAGCCAACCGCGAACCCCGCCGCCACCGCGCGCAGGCATCTGGCAAAGCGGCACGGCTTTTTGCCGCAGAGCAGAACGGCTACGAAATGCTGCCGCTTTATGCCGCCGCCGTCATCATTGCCCACGCCACAGGCGAAGCTGCGCAAAGTACTGTTAATACCCTGTCCGCCGCGTTCCTACTGCTGCGTGCCGCCTATATTTGGGCATACGCACAGGATAAGGCCGCCTTGCGCTCCAATATCTGGTACGGCTGCCTGATGTGTATCGTTGCGCTGTTTATCGCCGCCTGTTAAGTACGCCCGAATCCGCCGACCTTATAGCAATCCTCACGTTCATGAATATCTATATCCGCCCCTATTCCCCCGAATATTGCCAAGCCGTACTTCAACCTTTCCCTGCGTGTATGGCAGCCCGTGTTCGCGTAATTGTTTCCATCCCTTGCTTCTTGTTTACTGCAAACCGCCCATTTCACCATGCCCGACATCCTCCCCGCGCTTTATCTCTCGCTCAAAGTCTCCCTCATCGCCACCGCCATCAACCTTGTGCTCGGCACATGCGCAGGCTATCTGCTCGCCCGCAAACGCTTTATCGGGCGCGAACTGTTGGACACCATTCTCGTGCTGCCTATGGTGCTGCCGCCCACCGTGATGGGCTACTACCTGCTGGTGCTGCTGGGTAAACAAGGCAGCATCGGCAAATGGCTAAACGACAGCTTCGGCATCAACCTGATTTTCACATGGCAAGGCGCGGTTATCGCCGCCGTGGTGGTAACCTTTCCCCTGATTACCAAGCCCGCTCGCGCCGCGTTTGAAAACATCACGCCCAATCTGGAAAAAATGGCCACCGTGTTTGGCGCATCGCGTCGTCAAATCTTTTTTAATGTAACCCTGCCGCTGGCATGGCGCGGCATTCTCGCGGGCGTGCTGCTCGCCTTTGCCCGCGCGCTGGGCGAATTTGGCGCCACGCTGATGGTGGCGGGCAGCATCCCCAACGAAACGCAAACGCTTTCCATCGCCGTGTATGAAGCCGTGCAGGCGGGCGACGACGCGCTGGCAAACAAGCTGGTCATCATCATCTCGCTGGTGTGCATCGCCATGCTGCTCAGTGCAACCGCGCTGGCGAAATGGAAACAGCGCGGATAGGTTTCAGGCTGCCTTTGCGGAATACAACGGCAGCCTGAAAACATAGTAATGAGATAGATTTCAGGCTGCCTCTGTTCACACAACAACGGCAGCCTGAAATCCGTTTTATCTATTGGTTAAACTGCCCCAAAAACCCCAAATCGTTGTCAAAAAACAGCCGCAAATCGTTCACGCCATAGCGTAGCATGGCAAATCTATCCAGCCCGATGCCAAAGGCAAAGCCTGTGTATTGCTCGGGGTCGATGTTCACGTTTTTCAACACGTTGGGGTGCACCATGCCGCAGCCGCCCACTTCCAGCCATTTGCCGTTGTCGCCCATGATGTCAATCTCAGCAGACGGCTCGGTGAACGGGAAAAAGCTGGGGCGAAAGCGCACTTGCAAATCGTCGCGCTCAAAGAAGCGGCGGATAAAATCGGTGAATACCGCTTTCAAATCGGCAAAGCTCACGCCTTCTTCCACCCACAAGCCTTCGCATTGGTGGAACATCGGCGAATGCGTGGCATCGCTGTCCACGCGGTACACGCGACCAGGGGCGATGATGCGGATGGGCGGGTTTTTCTTGTCCAGCATATAGCGGATTTGAATCGGCGAGGTGTGGGTGCGCAGCACGTTGCCGCCCTCGGTGTAAAACGTGTCTTGCATGGCGCGGGCGGGATGGTTTTGCGGAATGTTCAGCGCTTGGAAATTGTGGAAATCGTCTTCAATCTCGGGGCCGTCTGCCACGTCAAAACCCATGCCGTGAAACAGCTCCACCACGCGCTGCAAGGTGAGCGTTACGGGGTGCAAGCCGCCTGCGGATTGCCCGCGCGATGGCAGGGTTACGTCCAAGGCTTCGGCGGCGAGTTTTTGCTGCAATTGGGCGGCGGCAAAGGCGGCGCGTTTGGCATCGTAGGCAGCCTGAAAACGGGTTTTGCATTCGTTGATGTGCGCGCCTACGGTTTTTTTCTCTTCAACGGATAACGCGCCCAGTTGTTTGAGCAGGGCGTTGAGTTCGCCTGTTTTGCCAAGGTATTGGGCTTTGATGAGTTCTAGGGCTTGGGTGTTTTCTGCGGATTGAATGGCGGCAATGCCGCGTTCGGTGATTTGGGTGGCGTTGGTGTGCATGGAAGGCTCGTAATAATTGCTCAGGGTTGTCTGAAGGGGGCTTTTGATATGGTTTTGAAAGTGTCTGCGGTAAAGCAGCCTGAAAATGTGGGAAATCGGAAACGATCCAATCATCTGCCGAACCAGTCCACTTCAAATTCGTACAGATTGGGTGTGGTTTGGTTTTCAGGCTTCAATTGTTTGAACAGTTCTACTTCGTGCCGACTTTGCGGTCCGCCGCCAACACGGATAAGGCGGTCTATATAGCGGACAAAGGCTTCACTCTCATCACCGAAACGGCTGCCGACCAATCTGACATCATCAACGGGATACAGACCGCATCTCACTTTCAGTGCCTGACGAGCTGAAAATCCTATAGTACGGAAACCGAATCGGCCTGCCAATTCATAGGCAATTTTGGGTACGCCGCTATTAGTGTAGCCACTGACGATTTCCACGTATCCGAATTCATTTTTAAGATTTTCGTATTGCTCGGACAAAACAGAGCGCGCCTGAGCCTTGTCGAATTGGTTACGACTGAAACCAACTATACCGATACGGAGAATTTTTGGGGAAACAGGTTGGTTCATGATTTATTTTCAACAGTTGGGATTGGCGGAAAGACGAACGGGCAGCCTGAAAGTCAGTCCTGCACTTTGGGTTCTGCGGCGGCTTGGGCAATCAGGTTGTCCAAATTCATGCCGCGTTCCAGCGATTCGTCGTATTTGAAATGCAGCTCGGGGGTGCGGAAAACGCGGATGCGTTTGGAAAGTTCGCTTCTTAAAAAGCCTTTGGCATGCTCCAACACTTGGGCGCTCGCTTCGCGCTCGCCGTTTAGCACGGTGTAATACACGGTGGCGTGGCTGTAATCGCGGGTTACTTCCACATCGTTAATCGTAATCAAGCCCGCGCGTGGGTCTTTGAGCTCGGTGCGCACTAGCTCGGCAAGCTCGCGCATGATTTGTTCTTTCACACGGTCCACGCGTGCGTAGCCGTTGCGTTGTTGTTTTTTCATGTTGATTATTCTCGTTGCAAAATGGTGGCGATTATAACCGAAATGAAAGGCAGCCTGAAACGCGCAAAGCGCGTGCAACCAAAAGCTAAAACATCGTTGCTAACCCTTTTTCAGGCTGCCTATCATTTTCAGGCTGCCTATTATCGGTATAATCAACCCGTTCTCCACAACCCGTCACAAGGAATCACCATGCAAACCGACGTTCAAATCGCCCAAGCCGCCACCTTGCAACCCATCGCCCAAATCGCCGACCAGCTCGGCATCGCGCCCGATGATTTGGAGCAATACGGCAAATACAAAGCCAAAATCAACCCTGCCGACGCTTTCAGGCTGCCCAACAAGCGCGGCAAATTGGTACTCGTAACCGCCATCAACCCCACGCCCGCAGGCGAAGGCAAAACCACGCTCACCATCGGGCTCACCGACGCGCTCAACCGCATTGGCAAGCAAGCCATTGTTGCCATGCGCGAGCCATCGCTGGGCCCCGTGTTCGGCATCAAAGGCGGCGCGGCGGGCGGCGGCTACGCCCAAGTCGTCCCCATGGAAGACATCAACCTGCACTTCACCGGCGATTTTCACGCTATCGGCGCAGCCAACAACCTGCTCGCCGCCATGCTGGACAACCACATCTACCAAGGCAACGCGCTGGGCATAGACCCCAAGCGCGTGCTGTGGCGGCGCGTGGTGGACATGAACGACCGCCAATTGCGTAACATCATCAACGGCTTGGGCAAACCCACCGACGGCGTGATGCGCCCCGATGGCTTTGACATCACCGTAGCCAGCGAAGTGATGGCGATTTTTTGCCTGTCCAACGACATCGCCGATTTAAAACAACGGCTTGGCAACATCTTAATCGCCTACACTTTTGACAACCAACCCGTGTACGCCAAAGATTTGCACGCCCACGGCGCGATGGCAGCGTTGCTCAAAGACGCCATTAAGCCCAACCTCGTGCAAACGCTGGCAGGCAGTCCCGCGCTGGTGCACGGCGGACCCTTTGCCAACATCGCGCACGGCTGCAATTCCGTGTTGGCAACGCGCTTGGCACAACATTTGGGCGACTATGCCGTAACCGAAGCGGGCTTTGGCGCGGATTTGGGCGCGGAAAAATTCTGCGACATCAAAGCGCGGCTGGCGAATTTGAAACCCGATTGCGCCGTCATCGTCGCCACCGTGCGCGCCCTCAAATACAACGGCGGCGTAGAAAAAGCCGATTTGAACAACGAAAACGTGGCGGCGGTGCAGCGCGGTTTGCCCAATCTCATCAAACACATCAACAACATGAAACAGGTTTTCAGGCTGCCTGTGGTGGTGGCGATTAACCGCTTCACTTCCGACAGCGATGCCGAGCTTGCCGCCATTGAAGACGCTTGCCAACAAGCAGGCGCAGCCGTTTCGCTTGCCGAAGTGTGGGCAAAAGGCGGCGCAGGCGGCGAAGATTTGGCGCGCAAAGTCGTTGCCGCCATTGAAAACGAGTCCAACGAATTTGCCTTTGCCTACGATGCCAACGACAGCATCGCCAATAAAATCAACGCCATCGCCAGCAAAATCTACGGCGCAGCAGGCGTAACATTCAGCGCCGAAGCCGCCGCCGAAATCGCCAATTTGGAACGCTTGAGACTGGATAAACTGCCCATCTGCATGGCAAAAACGCAGTACTCGCTCAGCGACAACGCCAAACTGCTCGGCAAACCCGAAGGCTTTACCATCAACGTGCGCGGCATCACCGTATCCGCAGGCGCAGGGTTTATCGTGGCACTATGCGGCGCGATGATGAAAATGCCTGGGCTGCCCAAATCGCCCGCTGCCGAGCGCATTGATGTGGACGAAAACGGGCGCATCAGCGGGCTATTCTAGTTGTATATGGTTTTCAGGCTGCCTTAACAAATATATGCAAAGGCAGCCTGAAAACGTTATCCGCCCCATCATCCAATAAACCTATTTTCAGGCTGCCTAACGCGTTGGGGCAGCCTGAAAACCAATCTTAACGAACCTAAACAAAAATAAATATCTTATGATAGAATCGGGCGCATTGTTGTTGCCAGCCCACTCCAAGCAAAGGATCAGCATATGAACATCACCATTTTAGGCACAGGCGCATGGGGCACATCCCTCGGCATCCATTTTGCAAAACATGGACACCAAATCGCCATGTGGACGCACAACGCCGAACACGCTCAAACCATGCAAGAAAGCCGCGAAAACGAACGCTATCTGCCCAATTTCAGGCTACCTGAAAACCTAAATGTGTATGCCGATATGAGCGAAGCCCTGCGCGATAGCGAATTGGTGTTGGTGGTAACGCCCGTGGTTGGGCTGCGTTCCAGCGTAGAACAGCTCAAACAACACGGCGGCGGCAATCTCCCCATTCTCACCGCCTGTAAAGGCTTCGAGCTAGACACAGGCTTGCTCACTTATCAAGTGGTGCAAGAAGTGCTGCCTGAAAATCCACGCATCGGCGTGTTATCAGGGCCCAGCTTCGCACAAGAGCTTGCCAAACAACTGCCCTGCGCCGTGTGCCTCGCCTCCGAAAACGAAGCATGGCTGCACGATTTGGTGCAAGCGCTCAATACCAACGTTATGCGCCTATACGGCAACAGCGACGTTATCGGCGTATCCGTTGGCGGCGCAGTCAAAAACGTAATGGCAATCGCCACAGGGCTATCCGATGGCTTGGGCTACGGCTTAAACGCCCGCGCCGCCCTTGTAACCCGCGGTCTCGCCGAAATCACCCGCCTTGCCGTCGCCATGGGCGCGCACACCAAAACCATGATGGGCTTGGCAGGTATGGGCGACCTGATTCTCACCTGCACGGGCGCATTGTCGCGCAACCGCAAAGTGGGGCTGGGCTTGGCAGAAGGCAAAACCCTGCACCAAGTGCTCAAAGAAATTGGACACGTTGCCGAGGGCGTACCTACCATAGAAGAAGTGCACAACGCTGCCGCCAAATACCAAATTGATATGCCCATCACCGATATGCTCTATCAACTCGTGCGCAACGAATTAGCCGCCAGCGATGTGATGGAACGACTGATGCAACGCGAACCCAAAAGCGAATAACACATCAGCCTAAACACAATTGAGGCAGCCTGAAAAACACCATCCGCACAATTCTTTGGAAAGCCCATGAACACATTAAAAGAACTAGACACCCTAGAATCCAAAATCAAAGCTCTCGCCAGCAAACTACACTATCTTTACGAAGACAACCAAAAGCTCAAAGCCAAGCTCGTGGTTGAACGCAGAGAATACGATGCCCAAGTTTTGCATTGGGAAGAGCAACTCGCCGCCGCCGTAAACAAAGCCAACACCGCCAACGACGAAGAGCTCAACCACAAACTGCAATTCCAAGAACAACAAATCAAACTCTTGGAAACCGAGCGCATCAACCTGCGCGATCAAATCTCCTTTTTGCAAAACACCATTCAAAACAAAGAAAAAAACTGGCAAGAGCGCTTTACCGAGCAAGAGCAACACGGCGATAAAATCCAAGAATTGCAAGAACAACTGCAATCCGCCGAAGACAGCGCATTGGTTTTGCGCCAAGAATTAACCTCGCAAAAACAACAAGCCAGCGAAGCGCAAAAAAGCAATGCCGAATTAACCGAGCAGCTAGCAGAATTGCAAGCGCAGCTGAGCGAAGCCGAACACCGAATCGCGCAATACGACAACGAAACCGCGCAACTGCGCGCCTCGCTCACCGATGCCAAATCCGAATGGCAAACGCAAGAAAAATCCCTGTTAGATAGCGTAAACACCGAAAAAGAAGCCCTTACCACCCAGCTGGCGCAAGAAGCCGAGCGCTTCCGCATGGAATTTGCCCTGCAAACCGAGCAACACGAAAAAAGCCTAAACGAGCTCAACCAAATGTTTAACCAACAAAAAGAACATTTGGAAAACGAAAACACTCAATTGCAACAGCAAGTAGAACAACTCATCACGCAAAACCATGCCTATCGCGCGCTTTTGCAAGAAAATGCCAACCAAATCCGCGCTTTGCTAGACCGTCTGCCCGCGCTTGAAAACAATCACGAGGAAACTATCCCATGAGCATTGAACAAATCAGCGTTGAAATTCTCAACCGCCAATTTACCATTGGCACCCCCAACAGCGAGCGCGAAACCTTGTATAAAGCGGTGGAGATGTTGAACCAAAAAATCACCGCTATCCAAGGAGCCAGCCAGAGCATGGAAACCGAAAAAGTGGTGATTATGGCGGCGCTCAACCTTTCGCACGATTTGCTCAAAATAGCGAATAAATATGAACAAGAAGCCTTGCCAAGCCAAGAGTATGAACGTAAAATCCAATCACTCATCAAGCTTTGCGACGAAACGCTGAGCAAAAGTTGAACCCGTTAAATTTCCCTGCGGTGCTCGTAATGGCACACATTTCCTTGAACCAATAAAGTTTGCTCGGTTGTCGGGAGTTGTAACAGGCGCGAGCGGTCTCTTGTTAGATTGCACCCGAAGTTACCCGAGATGACCACCTTGTGTACAAGGTTCAAGCGGACTCAGCCGAAACGGCATTCGCGGGGTTCCATGTGAAAAACACCGTTTCCTGATGGAACGGTGTTTTGTTTTGCGCGTTTGTCTTGCGTGAAGACAAGCAAAAAGCCAAGTTCCGAAAAACTTGGCTTTTTTAGCTCCCCGAGCTGGGCTCGAACCAGCGACCTGCGGATTAACAGTCCGTCGCTCTACCGACTGAGCTATCGGGGAATGAAGTCGCGCATTATGCTTAGCTTTGCTTGCGTTGTCAAATGGTTTCCGCCAGCGGGATAACAATCAAATGAAATTAAACGGAATTATTTTCAGGCTGCCTATTGTAGTGTTGATAGGCGCGGCGGGCGAGATAAAGGGCGATGCCGCTGCCCGCCATATCGGCAAGAGCATCGAACGGGTCGCCTTGGCGTGTTTGGGTGAACAGGTGTTGGGCGATTTCGCTGCTGATGGCGTAGCACAGGGCGAAGAAAAACAGGGCGGCGATGGGCGGGCGTTTGCGCTCGGCGAGCCATGCTTTGGCGAGCAGCCATGTTTGGGCGAAAAACAGGGCGGCATGGGCGATTTTGTCAAAATGGGGAAACGGCGGGGCGAGGTGGCTGTTGCTTTCGCGGAAGATGAGGCTGTATATGCCTGCGATGAGCCACAATAGGGCGGCGGCGAGCCATTTGTTTTTGGGGAGCGTCATGCGAGTTCGTTGAGAAATTGTTGGCATTGTTGGGCGAGGGCTTGGAATTTGCCGCCGCGCGTGGCGAGAATGTCGCGCCATTGGGCGATTTCTTCGCGGTCGGGTGCTTGGTCTAGGCTGCATTCTTCCAGCAGAAATTGCAGGGTTTCTTGCACTTCGCCGTAGCCGGCGGTTTGGATGAGTTGGGCAAGTTCGGTCATTTGGGTGTCCTTTTTGCTTTTGACTGCGCGGGATGGCTTTTCAGGCTGCCTTTGGGTGGAAACTGAGCTGTTTTGCAAACAAGGTCTGCTTTATGGTTTTCAGGCTGCCTTAGGGCTATCGCGCGGGCGTTGAGGCAGCCTGAAACGGGCTGCGCGGATTATAGCGTGTTGGCAGCTTTTTGGGTTTTGTGGGAAAATTCGGGCATTGATTTTTTGGAGTGGCACGATGCTGGACAGGGAAGGATACCGACCGAATGTCGGTATTATTTTGCTCAATCAGGATAATCGTG
>CAUQDE010000009.1:0-18301 GCA_963516425.1 uncultured Kingella sp. | reverse complement strand
CAAACTCTTGGCCGGCGCGTACAACGCCGAGTATTCAGACGGCCTCACGCCCGACGCAGGCAGCATCAAATGGGCGGAAAAAGCCCACGTCGGCTACTACCCGCAAGACCACGAAAACGACTTCGACACAGACATGAACCTCACCGAATGGATGCGCCAATGGGGTCAGGAAGACGACGACGAACAAGTCATCCGAGGCACGCTGGGGCGTTTGCTGTTCGGCAGCAATGATGTGGTGAAAAACGTGCGCGTGCTATCCGGCGGTGAAAAAGGCCGCATGCTCTACGGCAAACTGCTGTTGTTGCGCCCCAACGTGCTGATTATGGACGAACCGACCAACCACATGGACATGGAAAGCATCGAATCGCTCAACATGGCGCTGGAAAAATACAACGGCACGCTGATTTTCGTCTCCCACGACCGCCAGTTCGTCTCCTCGCTCGCCACCCAAATCATCGAATTGGACGGCAACGGCGGGTATGAGCATTATCTGGGGGATTATGAAAGCTATTTGGAAAAGAAAGGGCTGGCGTAAAAAATAAGAACGCTGTTTGAATGATGAGGCAGCCTGAAAATGCGGGAAACGGTTTTCAGGCTGCCTTTTGCATTTCCTATCGGGCAAGCCACCCGCCGCCGTCATTCCCGCGCAGGCGGGAATCTTCTCCGAACTGCAGCGCACGGCGGAGCGCAAACAACAGTCCCGAAGCCGCAACAAGATTCCCGCCTGCGCGGGAATGACGGGAGAAATAGCGGGCGTGGCAGAAGAAATTGCGAAAGCAGTAGGAAAACCACGTTTCAGGCTGCCTTGCTGCCTATTTCCCGCCTCCGCAGGTTTTCACTTCGTTGAAACCCTGTTTGCAGACGGCCTTATCTCGGCGGATAATCCGCCTTTCCCCCGTTTTACAGGAGCCGCCATGCCCTCCTTGCGCTACCGCCCCGCCCGCTTCTTTATCCTGTGCGTGCTGATTCCGTGGCCGCTGTGGTTTGCCGCCGCCTATATCAGCCACCAAAACCCTTCCCCCGCCATGCTGCAAGCCGAAGCCACGCTGGGCATTGCGGGGCTGGTTGCCCCCGCGCTGATTGCCGCCCGCATGGTGCTGCCCAACCCGCAGCTGCGTGCCGATATGGCAGCGCGGCTGCTGCGGATAAACGGTTTTCCCAAACGCTATCTGTTTGCCGCGTTGTTGCTGCTGCCTGTTTCGCTGGTGCTGGCGCAACTGCTCTCGCTGCTGTTCGGGCACAGCCTCAGCCAGTTTCACATCTCCGGCCGTCCCTCGTTTTCCTCCGCCGTGCTCTCGCCGTGGTTTGTGCTCACCTTCGCCGCCACCGTCGAAGAGCTGGCGTGGCACGGCTACGGCACAGACGCGCTCCTGTCGCGCCTGAACCTGTTTGCCGCCTCGCTGCTGTTTACCGTGTATTGGGCGCTGTGGCACCTGCCGCTGGGCTTTATCCAAGGCTATTACCACAGCGAAGTGCTCGCCGAAGGGCCGCTTTATACCGCCAATTTTGTGTTCAGCATGGTGGCGTTCGTGCTGCTGGGCAACTGGCTGTACCTTAAAAGCGGCCGCAGCATCCTGCTGGCGGTGCTGTTCCATCTCACGGCAAACGTGGGCAACGAAATCTTCGCCACCCACCCCGACAGCAAAGTCATCCAAACCGCCATGCTGCTGGTTTTGGTGGCATGGCTGGTGTGGCACGAGCGCGCGCTGTTTTTCGCCAAGCCCGATAAGGCGGCGTGAAACCATTCCCTTCCAGCCCTGCCCAATACCAAAGGCAGCCTGAAAACCGATTTCGGACGTTTCAGGCTGCCTTTGGCTTGGATAATTCGGATAACGCACCTTGCTTGCACGTTGCCGTTTTTCAGGCTGCCTTAATCTGCATAAACTGCAAGACTGGCAAAGCCCAAACCCACCGGCAGGCATTCGCCCCGCCTTTTCCCCGTCCGCCCATTCCCGAGCCAAATAAAATCCGCTATCATCTGATTATCCGCCGTTATCGGGAGCCGCCCATGTCCAAGCCCCAAACCCCGTCGCCTTGGCGCATTATCCAGCCCGTCCGCGCGCAAATCCGCCGCGCAATGCTGTTTTCCGCCGCCGCCATCGTGCTCGGCACCGCCGCGCTGCTGCTGATGGCGCATATACTCCAAGGCTTGCTTAACAACCGTGCCGACTGGTTCTCCGCCGCCCTGCTCGCCGCGCTGGCCCTTGCCGCCTTTTTCCTGCGCGGCTATGCCTTCCGCGTTTCGCATCTGGCCGCCTTCCGCTTGGAAACCATCCTGCGCGGCGAGCTGGCCGACCGCCTTGCCCGCGTTTCGCTCGGCTATCTGCACGACCGTGGCGCCGCCGCACTCACCAAAGTGATGCAGGACGACGTGCGTGGCCTGCACGCCTTTGTTGCCGACAGCACCCCGCTGTACGCCCGCGCCTATGCCGCGCCGCTCATCAGCTTTGCCGTGCTGCTGTTTGTGGACTGGCGGCTCGCGCTGTTTGCCGCCGCCGTGCTGGCGGCAGGCATGGTGGTGTTCAGCCTCACCATGCGCAATGCCGGCGAATCCACCGCCGCCTACAACGCCGCCCGCGAACAGGTGAACACCGCCGTGGTGGAATTTGTGCAGGCGATGCCCGTGGTGCGCACCTTCGACGGCGGCGAAACCAGCTTCGGGCGCTACCAGCACGCGCTCGACAACTACCTCGCCATGCTCATCGGCTGGTACCGCTCCGTCGGCGGCTCCGCCCGCACCGGCATGCTGATGCTCAACCCCGCGCCCACCCTTATCGCCCTGCTGTGGGCAGGCTTTTACTGGTTTTGCGCCGACGCGCTGCCCTTTGACACATGGCTCGCCGTGCTGCTGCTGGGCACCGGCATGGCAGAAGCCCTCACCCCCTACATCTCGCTGTACCACCTCATCGAACAAGGCAAAATCAGCGCCGAGCGCATCATCGAAGTGCTAGACGCGCCCGTGCTCCCCGTGCTCGCCCCGCCGCAAACCCCGCAGGATGCCGGCGTGTGTTTCGAGCACGTCAGCTTCCGCTACCCCGGGCGCAGCGAAAACGCCCTCACCGACATCAGCTTCACCGCCCCCGCCGGCAGCCTCACCGCACTGGTCGGCGGCAGCGGCGCAGGCAAAACCACCGCCGCCCGCCTCATCCCCCGCTTTTGGGACGCCGACAGCGGCAGCATCCGCATCGGCGGCGCCGACATCCGCCACCTCGCCCCCGAAACCCTGATGACGCAAGTCGCCTTCGTCTTCCAAGACAACTTCCTGTTCAGCGGCAGCATCGCCGACAACATCCGCTTCGGCACGCCTAATGCCAGCGATGCGGAAGTAGAAGCCGCCGCCCGCGCCGCCCAATGCCACGACTTCATCGCCGCCCTGCCGCAAGGCTACCAAACCCCCGTGGGCGAACGCGGCGCCACCCTTTCCGGCGGCGAACGCCAGCGCATCACCATCGCCCGCGCCATCCTGCAAAACCGCCCCATCCTCATCCTAGACGAAGCCACCGCCTTTGCCGACGCCGAAAACGAAGCCCTGCTCATGCGCGCCCTCGCCGCCCTGATGCAAAACAAAACCGTGCTGATGATTGCCCACCGCCTCGCCACCATCCGCCACGCCGACCAAATCCTCGTTTTCGACCGCGGGTGTTTGGTTGAGCAGGGCGACCACGCGGCACTCATCGCCCAAAACGGCCGCTACGCCCGCCTGTGGCAGGCAGGACAAACCGCCCGACACTGGCGCATCGGCGGATAAAGCCGTTTCAGGCTGTCTCGGATGCCGTTTGCAAAACCAAAGGCAGCCTGAAAGCCCGTAGGTCGTGCATTGATGCCCGACAAACCCCGCCCGCAATGTCGGGCATAAATGCCCGACATACGGGCTACCGCATGCACGGTAAAGCCACATTCCCTACCCATGTTCAGACTGCCGATGTTGCTCGAAAAAACCACCACAGGCAGCCTGAAAACGGATTTCCCACTTGCGGGGCAACGTCGGATTCAAGAATCCGACCTACATACATAAAGACACTGCCGCACGAAACAGCTTTCAGGCTGCCTCAAATGCCGTTGGAACACCCCAAAGGCAGCCTGAAAACTCCACCCAAAAGGAGCTTCCCATGAACCCCGTCCGCATTTACCGCACCATTCTCACCGCCGCCGGCGAACAGGCGGGGGTGCTCAAACGCTGTCTGCGCGACAGCATCGCCGCCGCGCTGTTGCAGGGCGCGGGGTTTGCCATGCTGCTGCCTGCCTTTCTGGCGCTGGGTGCGGGCAAAAACGGTCGTGCAGCGTTTTGGCTGGCGCTGCTCACCGTGCTGCTCGCGCTCTCCGCCCTGTTCCGCTGGCGCTCGCAGGATTATGATTACCAAGGCTACTGCGCCCGCGCGGGCGATGCGGCACGCCGCAAAATGGGCGAACACCTGCGCCGCATCCCGCTGCAAATCCTGTACCGCAAACGCAGCGGCGAACTGAACGCGCTGCTTGCGGGCACGATAGACGAAACCTACAACCACACCCTGATTGTCAGCAATATGCTGATTGCCGCCGTCTGCACGCCGCTGGCCACCGCGCTGCTGGCGATGCTGTGGGACTGGCGGCTCGGGCTGGCGCTGCTGTTCAGCTTTCCCCTGATTGTGCCCATCCAGCAGTGGACGCAGCCCTTCACCGAACGCGCCCGCGCCCGTTTGGCCGGCGCAAACGCGCGCCTGAACGCGGAACTGCTGGAATACAGCCAGGGGCTGCCCGTGCTCAAAGCCGCCAACAGCACCGGCAGCCGCCTGCCGCGCCTGCAACAGGCGGTAGGCGAGGTGGAAACTATCCAGCGCGAAGCCCTGCTCGCCGAAGCCCTACCCAACGCGCTGCTCGGCTCGGCGGTGGAACTGATTATGCTGCTGGCGCTGCTGGCGGGCATGGTGTGGGTAACGGGCGGCAGCCTGAACGGCTGGCTGCTCGCCGCGCTGATGGCCGCCTGCGCGCGCTTTGCCGAGCCGCTCGGGCAAATCCTCTCCGTCAGCGCCATTTACAGCATGGTGCAGCAAGGCTACGAAAGCCTGCGCGAACACATGGCCGTCGCCCCGCTGCCCCGCATCGGCGAAGCGGCCGCCCCCGAGCGGCACGACATCACATTTGAAAACGTGCATTACCACTACGACGCCAACCCCGAACCCATCCTGCGCGGCGTCAGCCTGCACATCCCCGAACGCGCCCTCACCGCGCTGGTCGGCCACAGCGGCTGCGGCAAAACCACCCTCATCCGCCTCATCATGCGCTACGCCGACCCGCAGCAGGGGCGTATCCTCATCGGCGGCAGCGACATCCGCGCCCTCACCCAAGAAGACCTGATGCGGCAGATTTCCGTCGTCTTCCAAGACGTTTACCTGTTTGACGACACCATCGCCAACAACATCCGCCTCGGCAAAGCCGATGCCAGCGACGCAGAAATCGAAGCCGCCGCCCGCACCGCCCGCTGCCACGACTTCATCATGGCGATGCCCGAAGGCTACCAAACCCGCGTGGGCGACATCGGCGGCAAACTCTCCGGCGGCGAAAAACAGCGCATCAGCATCGCCCGCGCCCTCTTAAAAAACGCCCCCATCATCATCTTGGACGAACCCACCGCCGCGCTGGACACCGAAAGCGAAGTCGCCGTGCAGCAGGCCATCGACGCGCTGGTGCAGGACAAAACCGTTATCGTCATCACCCACCGCCTCTCCACCATCAGCGGCGCACAGCAAATCATCGTGCTCTCCGGCGGACAAGTTGCCGAAAGCGGCACGCACAGCGAACTGCTCACCCAAAACGGCGTGTACCGCAGGCTCTGGCAGGCAGGCGGATGGGAGGAGGATTGAGTAGGCGCGGAACGGATACCGAGGCAGCCTGAAAAACCGCCACACGAAAGCAAACCCATGAACATCACCTTGCGCCCCCCAACCGAACACGACGCAGCCGCCGTTACCGCCCTGCTGGACGAACTCACCGCCGCAGGCAGCGACACCGACGGCTTTTGGAACGGCGCCGACACCTTCGTCTATGCCGAATGGCTCGCCGCCTGCCGCGCAGCCGCACACGGATGCGGCCTGCCCGAAAGCTTTGTGCCGTATGTCCAGTATGTGATGTTTGACGGCAGCGGGCAGGCCGTTGGCTTTTTAAACCTGCGTTTGACGCTGAACGACTTTCTGCGCGAAGCAGGCGGGCATATCGGCTACTGCGTCCGCCCCGCGCAGCGCGGCAAAGGCATGGCCAAACAAGCCCTGCGCCAAGCCATCGCCCAAGCCCGCCGCCACGGCATCGAGCGCCTGCTTGTTACCTGCCACAGCAGCAACCCCGCCAGCCGCCGCGTGATTCTTGCCAACGGCGGAGCGCTCGAAGACATCCGCAACGGCATCGAACGCTATTGGATAGACACCGCAAAGGCAGCCTGAAACGCAGTTTGTCAGGCAGAAAGGTGGGGAAAATTAAGCGGGGCGGATAAACAAAACACAAGGGGCAGCCTGAAAACCCGTTTCACCGTTTTCAGGCTGCCTCTGCCGTGTCGGATTAATTGTTTTAACGGTGCAACTGCGCTTCGCTCCGCACGCTGCCCATCATGCAAACCATTAGGCAGCCTGAAACCTTGGCAAAACTTGTAACCAATGGAGCGTTTTGCTCATAATCGGCAACGAACCGCCGCCATTCCATTTGAGATTTCAGGCTGCCACTATGCTATGCCGCCGCAAACGCCCCGATAACCGCCCCAATCCTTTCCGACTGCTGCGCGTCCAGCCAAACCTGCACCAACCCAACCCCGCTTTCGCGCTGCGCATCAGGCGTAAGCCACAGCGTGAGCAAATCATTGCGCGTATCCAAAAATACCGCTTCCAAGCCATTGGGCAAACGCACCATGCGGCTGCCCTCATCCAGCGCAAGCGTTAGCCGCCCAAGCTCCAATTCCACAAAGCAACAATTCTGCATCAACGGCAGTGGGTCTTCGCTGAGCAGCACACGCAACGGCTGCCGACTCATCTGCATCCCGCCGCAAGCCAATTCAAAAACATCCATCGTCTCAATCCCAAGGCAGCCTGAAAATACATTCCCGTTTAAGCTCCACCCGTTTTCAGGCTGCCTATCGCGCAAACCAACGGGCCGCCTGCGTAGCGTAGCGGAATTGCGAAGCTAAAACCAAAAAACCGTGCCACAACAAAGTAACACGGTTTCTTTTCTATTCAATCTACTGCTTTGTGTTTTCCAAGCGAAAGCCCACCTTCGCAATCCCTGCGTCTTTCGCCGCTTCCAACACCTTGGCAACGTTCTCATACGGCGTATCTTTATCCGCATCAATCGCCAAAACCGCATCGGGATTGGTTTTCGCCAATTCTTCCAGCTTCGTTTTCACCGCCGCCAAATCCAATTCCTCAGACGATTCCGCGCCCAACACATATTTGCCCGCCGCGTTCACCGCCAAATTAATCGGCTTCACATCCTGCTTCGGCTCTTCTTTGCTGTTGCTCGTAGTGGGCAAATTGATTTGAATGGAGTGCGTTAAAACAGGCATCGTAATCATAAACACAATCAGCAGCACCAACATCACGTCCACCAAGGGCGTAACGTTAATATCGCTCATCGGCGCGTCTTCGCCGCCTTCGTTTACATTGAAAGCCATCGCCTCATTCCTTCTCGTTAATCAGTTGGACATGAAAATCATGGGCAAAACCATGCAGTTCGCGGCTCAAATTCTTGTTGCCGCGCATAAACACGTTATACGCCAGCACCGCAGGAATCGCGGCAAACAAGCCAACCGCCGTTGCCACCAACGCTTCGCCAATCGGGCCGGCCACCGCCGCAATGCTCATCTGCCCGCTGTTGCTGATGTTAATCAGCGCGTGGTAAATCCCCCACACCGTGCCCAGCAGCCCCACAAACGGCGCGGTTGAACCGATGGTCGCCAACGCCATCATGCCACCCTCGAAACGGCTCAAAATCTTGCCTATGCTATGGCGCATCTCGCGTTCCAAGTAAGCGTTGCGCGGCAAGCTCGCCGACAGCATGGAGCTTTGCGTGGCATGGAACTGCTGATTCGCCCGAATCGCATCCAACGCCAAATCACTAATCGGCGCGTCAATTTGCTTGGCTTGCTGCTCCGCCTGCGCCAAATCTTTTGCCGCCCAAATCGCCTCGGCAGCCACGCGGTTGGCACGCCGCGCCGCGCGATAACGCACGCCGCGCAGCAAAATCAGCACCCAAGTTGTGATGCTCATGGCAATCAAACACAAAAACACACCAATCAAAACAGCATCGCCGCTTTTAAAAACCAATCCTAAATTCATTCGTTTACTTTCATAAAGTGATTAAAAAACATTTGCTTTCAGGCAGCCTGAAAACTATCTATCCAGCTTAAAGGTAAATTGCGTATTAAACTCCGTTGAAACGGGTTCGCCATCAATTTTCTTGGGCTGATAACTTGCCGACTGCGCCGCCCGCTTGCCCGCGTTATCCAATGCCGCCGAGCCGCTAGACTTCGTTACCTTCACATTCATAACCTTGCCTGCCGCGCTAACCAGCACCGAAAGTTTCACCACGCCCTCTTCTTCATGCTCCGCCGCAGAGCGCGGATAAGGCGGATTGGGCAGGCTGATATAGCCGCCATTGGCTATTGTGCTCGCGTGGTTGGCATTAGACGGCTTGGGCGCATCACCTTTTTTGCCGCTGCCATCGCTGTTTTTATCCCCCGCTCCGTTTTGCGGCACCTTGCTGTTCGCAGAAGAACCGCCGCCGCCCATGCTATCGGACGCACGGTTAGCCGCGTCTTTATTCGCCGTTGCGCTACTGTTGCTTGTGTTAGCTGGATTAGCGTTGGCAGGTGGAGTAACGGTAGGCTTCGGATGTTCAACTTTTACCGGCTGCGGTTTTTCAACGGGTTTTTCAGGCTGCTTAACAGGCTCAGGCTTAGGCTCATGCTTCTGCGGCTTCACCACCTTTTCAGGCTGCCTGAAATCAGCAGGTTTATCATTGCGCACCACCGCCGCAACTTTCGGCAGCTCCGCTACTTTAGGCTTCGGTTCAGGTTTCGGCTCGGGCTTGGGTTCAACTTTGGGTTCGTGCTTGGGCTGTTCAACAGACGGCTGAGGCTGAGGCGGCTCGGGTTGCTCCAAAGGTGCAGGCGCGCCATCGCCCAACGGTTTGTCATCGCCCGTAACCGAACCCAAATCCACAAATGCCATCGCATCCGCTTGTTCAGGCTCGGGCGATTTAAAACCGTTCCACGACAAAGCAATTACGCCAGCGTGTAATAGCGTAACCAAACCAATTACCGCTGGCTTCAAAAAAGGATTATTTTTCATCATTGTCAAATTATAATGCAAACAATTAACATTTGACTAGCCAAAATGGCAACAAAAAATTACAAAACGCCCACAGGCAGCCTGAAAAAGCAACGCAGCTTAACCATTCTTTGCACAGCCCTACCCCATCGTTTATAATCAATCGCATTTCAACCCCACCCAACAAAGGAAAACCAAATGGCAGATTTCAACAAAATCTTAGACGCGGGCGACGTGGATAACGGTATCATCAACGTGGTGATTGAAATCCCCGAAGGCAGCGCGCACAAAATCGAATGGGACAGAAAAAACGCCGTGATGAAGCTAGACCGCGTTGAACCCCAAATCTTCGCTAAACCCACCAACTACGGCTTCATCCCCCAAACCTTAGACGAGGACGGCGATGAATTGGACGCGCTCATCATCACACGCACGCCCTTGCCCACAGGCATTTACATGGAAGCGCGTGTAATCGGCGTAATGAAATTTGTGGACGACGGCGAAGTGGACGACAAAATCGTTGTTGTACCCGCAGACGACCGCGACACAGGCAACGCCATCCAAACCCTAACCGACCTGCCCGCGCAACTCATCAAGCAAATTGAATTTCACTTCAACCACTACAAAGACCTGAAAAAAGCGGGCACAACCAAAGTGGAACACTGGGGCGACATCGAAGAAGCCAAGCAAGTTATCCGCGAATCGCAAGAACGCTGGAAAAAACAATAAAACCATTTTCAGGCTGCCTAAATACACGCTTTGATAGGCAGCCTGAAAACCAATATTCACATTTCAAATCAAATTTCTAGCAACACACGCAACATCAAAACAATTTAACAAAGTGCCAAAAAACGTTAGTTTTATTTAACCATGCCAGAAACTCCCATCCCAGATAACGACACAGAAGTCCGCAACATCGCCCTCCCGCCCCATTCCATAGAAGCCGAACAATCCCTGTTGGGCGGCTTAATGCTGGAAAACAACGCCTACGACCGCATCGCCGACATCCTCACCGAAAACGACTTCTACCGCCACGAACACAAACTTATCTACCGCGCCATCTCAACGCTGATTAACGAAAGCCGCCCCGCCGACATCATTACCGTCCAAGAAATATTAGAGCGCAGCGACCAACTTGACCACGCAGGCGGATTTGACTACCTGCTCAACCTAGCGCAAAGCACCCCATCCGCCGCCAATATCCGCCGCTACGCCGAAATCGTCCGCGAGCGTTCCATTATCCGCCAGCTTGCCGAGACTGGAACAGAAATTGCTAGAAATGCCTATAATCCGCAAGGAAAAAGTGCAGAACAACTATTAGACGAAGCCGAAAATCAAGTTTTCCAAATCGCTGAAAGCACAGCAAAATCCAAACAAGGCTTCCTAGAAATGCCTGATTTGCTGCAACAAAATATCGAACGCATCGATATGCTGTACCAACGCGATAACCCTGATGAAGTAACAGGCATCGCCACAGGTTTCACCGATTTAGACAGAATGACATCAGGCTTGCAAGCAGGCGATTTGGTTATCGTAGCGGGCCGCCCCTCAATGGGAAAAACCGCATTTGCCATCAATATCGCCGAACACGTTGCCATTAGCGGAAAGCGCCCTGTTGCCGTGTTCTCAATGGAAATGGGCGGCACGCAACTGGTGATGCGGATGTTGAGCTCCGTAGGGCGGCTTGACCAAAGCGTCCTCAAAAACGGCAGCCTGAAAGACGAACATTGGGAACGATTAAACGAAGCCGTCGCCAAACTAACCGACGCACCTATTTTTATTGATGAAACCGCAGGATTAAGCGCATTAGAACTACGCGCCCGCGCAAGACGGCTCGCCCGAAGATTCAATAACCAACTGGGCTTAATTGTTATCGACTACCTGCAACTGATGTCAGGCTCAGGGCGCAACGATAACCGCGCATCAGAACTAGGCGAAATTTCGCGCTCACTCAAAGCGCTCGCCAAAGAATTACAAGTTCCCGTTATCGCGCTATCACAATTATCACGAACCGTAGAACAACGCACAGATAAACGCCCGATGATGTCTGATTTGCGCGAATCGGGCGCAATTGAACAAGATGCTGATTTGATTATGTTTATGTTCCGCGATGAGTATTACACCAAAGAACAAAGCCAGTTCAAAGGGCTTGCCGAATGCATCATCGGCAAACACCGTAATGGACCAACAGGGCGCGTATTCCTAACCTTTATGGGGCAATTTACCCGTTTTGAGAATGCCGCATATATCCCAGAAGCAGCAAACAGCAGCACAGAATAATTGATTAACCTATCCTTAATTTGAGTTAAAACTATGCCACACTATCAAAAAACACAAGGGTTTACCCTGCTAGAACTAATGGTTACGGTTGCCATTATGGCAATCATGGCGGCTATTGCTTTTCCCAGTATGCGCGATTTTGTTTCCAATTCACGATTGGTGAATCGCTCGGAACAGATTGCTAATGCTTTCCGCTTTGCGCGAACCGAAGCCGTCCGTATGAATACCCCTGTTTTGTTATGTGGCGTTACCATCAGAAAAGATGGTCGCCCTAGTGGCGTTTGTGATGAAACAAAAATTAGTGATGGCATTTTGATTTTTGCTGATAAAGATAGAAATGGTAAATATGATGCCAAATTGGATTCTGCATTAAGAACCATTACGCTAAACGGTCCCAATATTTCAGCCAGCAATAAAGTAAGCGTAACTACTGAAACATGCGATCTTGCAGGTACTGCTTGCCGCCCATCGCCATCTAATACATTTGTTTTCTTGCCTAATGGCATGTTTGGCTACAAAAAAACGGCAGCCGCTTATACGGCAAATGACTATACGAATTTTGTTGCCCAAAATGAATTTGGCGCGAAATATATTCGCTTAGCCGTTAAAGATGCAGGCAGAACAGTTTCCCCTGTTAGATATGCGTTGGTTACACCAACAGGCAATGCAGCGACATGCAGTCCATCAGCTGCTGCAAAAGATGCTCTATCAGGTGATTTAGTTAAATTTTGTACTAAATAAATTTTAATTTTTCTTCTTGGATTTAGACCATGATTTCAAAAAAAATGCGTATTCCTGCTTTTGCACAAAAGCAAAATATTCAGGGTTCAACACTTATTGAAGTGATTGTTTCTGTTATTTTGTTAACTTTAGGTTTGCTGGCGCTTATGGCAACTCAGCTACGCTCTGTTTCTGGCTTAACCGAAGCTGAAAACAAAAGCCTTGTTTCACAAAGTACAGAAGCTCTAGCAGAATCTATGTTGATGAATGCCACTTTAACCAAAACAACTGGCAGAGATTATTCGCATAACTACGCATCTTATATTACTAACCCAAGACGAATTAGAGGAGCTATTCAGTTCTTGCCAGCAGCAGGTACTGAATATACAAAATCTTCAATAGCTTTTATATATAAACAACAATTCGAATATGAGTTGTACAACAATCTTATTAAACCAGAATCTTCTACTGTCTCTTCTGTTAGCTATACTATTTGTTTGGATAAGGAAGAGCCTGAGCAACCCACTTTGGATACTTCGGGAAGAATGAATGCTAACTGCAAATCTGGTGGTACTTATACAGCCATTAAAGTAGCATGGCGTTCCGAAAGTACAAAGAATCGCTTTAATGATTACAGCTATGTATTACGAGTAGCAAACTAAGCAATGAGTAAAGGTTTTAATATGAAAACAATGCAAAATCGTTCATTCCTGTCTTCTCGTAAAAATTCAGGTTTTACTTTAATGGAGTTTTTGGTTGCTAGTGCATTAGCAATGATTGTAATTAGTGCTGCTGGTAGTACCTATTTCATCACGCGAAAACTTAGTAGCAACGCACAAAAACGCCTAGATATACAACAAAATTTGCGTAACGCAGCTTCAAGCATTACGCGAGATGCGCGCAATACTGGTTCGTTTGGCTGTTATAGTTCTGCAAGCCTCGGCAAAACTAATAAATTTGAATTTAATGACTTCGCCGAAGCTGAAAAAAGACTTATTGCGATTGCAGATAGTGCTGATGGCAGCGGTCAATACAGCGGATTTGGCATAAAAGTTTTAGAAGCAGGCACAGATTTTGCTGCTTCAGGCATTAATACAACAGGTTTATCCAATATAAGAGGTGGCGTTCTTTTTGTTTACGGTAAAGATTCTGCTGGGCTTGCTATTGATGATACAACCGGTAGTGCAGAAATTGTTGGCAAACAACAACTGCCTGATTTAAACCAAGCCATTGCTGCAGACGCAACAAGAGCAAAAAATACACTTGTAATAAGTAGCTGTTCTTATGCATTCGCAACACATGCAATAAACCAAAATGCGACAACAGGCATGTTTAAATTACAAAATTTAAATACCAAGGGCACCAATTTAGGTGCAAACAAAGGGGAATTTACATTAAATAAACTATATGCTGCCGCATATATTGTTGCAACCATCAATAATATACCAAGTTTATTGCGTTATGATTTAGACCCAGAAGGAAAATGGCAGGGCCCTCAATTATTAGCCCAAAATGTAACAGATATTAAATCGCAATTTATCTATACGAAAGACTGTAAAAATAATTCCAATGATACAGGCGATCACAACAAAGAGAAGTTTGTTTTTACAGATAATAAACTAACAACAGATAGTAATCTAAAAGGTTTGCCCGCTGGTTTAAGACTAACGCTTAACTATAGATATCCTGGTACAACAACCGACACCCCATACATTATTAATGCAACTATTCGTGCAGGTAACGTATGCTCTACAACTTTCCCTGCATAAAATTAGTTTAGGAGTAAACATGAAGAGTAAATATAATCAAGGTGGTTTTTCCTTGTTCATTGTCATGGTAATTATGTTGGTTATCGCGTTGCTGGTTATTGCAACAAGCCAATCATCAAATACTGAAATGCGGATGAGTACAAACGAAGCAGACAGAAAATATGCTCTTTCTCTTGCTGAACAGGGCTTGCGAGATGCAGAATCCATCATTAAAGGCTGGGCAAACTCATCTAGCAAAACAGCAGCAAAATCTACTACAATTACTTTTAGAGCAGATTGCAGTAATGGTTTGTGTGCTCCGGCAAAAGATACTTATCAAGTAAACAGTCGAGATTTGCTATTTAAATATGACCCAAGTGATACGCCATCTGCAATTCCTGCTTGGGAACGCTGCCAGTCAAATGTGAAAGCCCGATGCGAAATCAACAAAGCCTCTGTATTAGATAAGGGATGCGAAGGTAAAACTTGCAAAGCAGTATCTAGTACTGAGACACGCTATATTATTGAATACTTGGGTAGTAAAACGGATGCCAAATTGGGTTATGTAGATTTCTTCCGCGTAACATCGCGTGCCCATGGTAATAACAAAGATACGGTTGTTACGCTACAAACCTATCTTGAATTATTAAATAAAAAATAGAAAGTAGCTTCAAATGAATAAAAGTAAAATTTCTGGCTATTCTCTGCTTGAATTACTTATTGTAATTGGCATTATGGCGGTAATCGCTGCTTTTGTCATACCGGCATACCAAAATTACATAGAAAGAGCAAACTTGGCAGAAGCCAAGCAGCAAATGCTTTCATTTCGCCAAGCAGTAGAAGCGCAAAAGCTGGTTAATCCTCGTGCAAGTTTGGCAGATATTCTTAGAGACACAACAAATGTTCCAGCATTAAATAGCACGCAAAAATATACTTTTTCTCGTATGGTTGAGAATAAAAAAATGTATTTGCAAGCAGTTCCCAAAATCAGTGGACACAAATACGGAATTTGGATTGACAGCGATAGCTCTGTTTACCGTTGCAAAGGCTTAACAGGCAGCGCAACGGCAACCAAACCAAGCAACTGCGAAGCATTTTAATCATTCAATCAACAAGCTGATAGGCAAACTATCAGCTTGTTTTATTTTGCGCCCTCAGCCGAAAACCTTGTTTTCTGCTAAAATTGCGCGATTATTGAATTAGGAAAATGATGTATGTCTATTGCTAACAATCGCAAAGCATTTCACGATTATTTTATTGAAGAGCAAATTGAAGCGGGCTTGGTGTTGGAGGGCTGGGAAGTAAAAGCCATTCGCGCGGGACGTGTGCAACTGAAAGAAAGTTATATCTACTGGAAGCGCGATGCGTTTTACTTGGTTGGCTGCCACATTACGCCGCTGCCAACTGCTTCTACACACGTTAAGCCCGATCCCGTTCGCCCGCGCAAATTATTGTTAAACCAACGAGAAATCAACAAGCTAATCGGCAAAACCGAGCGAGCGGGCTACACCATCGTGCCACTTAATTTACATTTTCTGCGCGGACGCATCAAAGCGGAAATCGGTTTGGCAAAAGGCAAAAAACTGCACGACAAGCGCGAATCATCCAAAGAAGCGGATTGGAAGCGCGAGAAACAACGTTTAATGAAACAGAGTCGCTGATGAATACCGCTGTTATCGCCTTTGGCAGTAATTTAGAAAATCCCATTGCGCAGGTACAAAATGCGCTGGCTGCGGTGGCGGCATTGCCACAAATAGGCAGCCTGAAAACCTCTTCGCTGTATCGCACCACGCCTGTTGGTTATGCCGATCAGCCCGATTTTATTAACGCGGTTGCGCTTGTGGAAACAAGTTATTCTGCGATGGAACTTTTGCAGCAGTTGCAGCAAATTGAGCAGCAGTTCGGGCGGCAGCGTAGTTTTCGCAATGCGCCGCGCACGTTGGATTTGGACATTATTGACTATACGCAAACCATCAGCAATGCGCCTGAATTGCAGCTTCCGCATCCCCGTGCGCACGAGCGCGGTTTTGTGATGCTGCCCTTGGCGGAAATTGCGCCCGATTATCCGATTGCCCGCTTCGGCACGGCGCAACAGCTTGCGGCAAAATTGGGCGATGCGGGCATTGAAAAGTGTCCGCCCCATTTTCAGGCTGCCTGAAAGCACAATAAGCGCGTATAATCCGCACTTTTTTCTACCACACACACCATGAATAATCCTTTCGCCCAAGCCCTTTCCAACGCATTAAACTACGCCATCGTGAGCAAGCAAGTGAGCCAACAGCATGAAGCCATCGGCTTTTTGTATCGCGAAGCGGCTGCGTTTGAACACGACAGCGGCTGGCGTTTTTTCAGCGGCGCGGAAAATGACGCTTATGCCAACGATTCGGCGAACTACGAAACCTTGCCATTGAGCCAAATTCTAACCGCGCATCCTGAAATTGCGCCGCTGATGCAACAAAACGCGGGCGCGTGGGAATGGGATGATGCCAGCGAAAGCTACACCCCCGTTACCGATTGGCAGCCGCAAGCATGATTTTCAGGCTGCCTATTTTGACTAAGAAGGAAAACACATGAAAACAATCGCTCCTAATCTGAATGGACAAGGTCTCAAAATCGGCATCGTGCAAGCGCGCTTCACCAATGAAGTGGGCAGCGCGATGGTGGAAGCGGCACGCAAAAAACTGCTGGAACTGGGCGTGGCGGATGATGACATCACACTGGCGACCGTGCCCGGCGCGCTGGAAGTGCCGCTGGTGCTGCAAAACATGGCGGCAAGCGAATCGTATGACGCGCTGATTGCCATCGGCGCGGTTATCCGTGGCGAAACGTATCATTTTGAACTGGTTGCCAACGAATCGGGCGCGGGCGTGTCGCGCGTGGGCTTGGATTTTAATGTGCCGATTGCCAACGCGATTTTGACCACCGAAAACGACGAGCAAGCGCACGCGCGCATTCAGGAAAAAGCCGGCGACGCGGCGATTGTGGCGGTGGAACTGGCAAATTTGTTAAACGATTTGGATGAAGAATAATTTTCAGGCTGCCTGAAAGCGAGTTTACGAGCTTCTGCGAAGCCAAAACGGAAAGGACGATTATGCGAGTTTCTCCCCGCCGCCGCGCGCGCGAATTTGCCGTGCAAGCCTTGTATCAAGTGGCGTTGAACAAAATCCCCGCGCCCGAGGTGGCGCAACATATCCGCGAAAGCAACGATTACCGCCATGCGGACGGCGAATTGTTTACCGCGATTTTTTTTGGCGCGCACAACAATCAGCGCGAATATATGCAAATCATCCGCCCCTTGCTGGATCGCGATGAGAATTTGATTAACCCGATTGAGCGCAGCGTACTGCTGGTGGCGGTGCACGAACTGAAAGCCATGCCCGAAACACCCTATCCCGTGATTATCAACGAGGCGATTGAAGTAACCAAAACCTTTGGCGGCACAGACAGCCATAAGTTTATTAACGGCATTTTGGATAAATTGGTGGCGCAGCTTCGCCCCAACGACCCGAAACGGCGTGATGCAGCCTGAAACGCCGTTCGGCGTAGCTAGCGGGCAAGGCTCACGGCATCCGAAAAATCATTTTCAGGCTGCCTTATCCGGCAGAAAGGAATGTCTATGAAACAATCATCGCTTGCGCTGCCGCTGTTTTTGATTATCGCGGGCGCGTTGTGGCTGCTCAAAAGCATGGATTTATTTCCCAGCACGGCGAACATCGTCGCCTTTGCGCTGTTTGCATCGGGCGTGTTGGTGTTCGCGTTGGACGGGTTTAACAAGCAGACTGTTGTGTCTGCGCCGTTGCTGATGTATATCGGCGGCGTGTTGTATTTGGTGAACGAATACGAATACGCGACTGCGCTGTTTATCGCGCTGGGCATGGTGTTTTCAGGCTGCCTGATGCTGCTGGCGCGCAGCAATGCCGTTCCGCATAAACGCTCGGCAGGCTCTGGGCAAAACCATCAACCATAATGCGGTTAAACCCGTTTCAGGCTGCCTGAAACGGGTTTTGTTTTGCGGATAATGCAATGCAACCGCGTGTAATCGCCCCTGCTCTGCCCGATATAAAAAGGCAGCCTGAAACGCCTATTCCCGTTTTCAGGCTGCCTTGATGTTTAGCAAAATCAATCGGCGCTTATTTTTTCCAAGCTCGCCGCGTATGCCGCCAAATCAGCAATCGGACGTGCCACCACGCCGCTTTCGGCCGCCGCTTTGGCAACCGCAGGCGCGATGCGCGAAATCAGGCGCGGGTCAAACGGCGTGGGAATCAG
>CAUQDE010000008.1:0-19175 GCA_963516425.1 uncultured Kingella sp. | reverse complement strand
CTTATGCTGGCAGCATTACCGATATTAAAGTATCTGTTTTGCCTAATAAACAGCGTGTTATCAAGTTTAAATTCAATAAAGATGCGGTAGAGCCAACTGGTTTTATTACTTCATCTCCTGCTCGCATTACGCTAGATTTTGCAAATACAGATTTAAAAGTAAAACAACCTACTTTAACATTCAATGACAATCTACTTAATCAAATTGTAACAGCCCAAGGTGAAGGCAACACTCGCGTTTTGTTGGGATTGGGGCAAGAAGGTCAATACAATGTTCAGGTAAAAGGCAACGAAGTGTGGGTGCAATTGAGCGAAGCGCGTTCATCTAACTCTGCGCCGGTAAGTGCCGTTCCTGCTGCAAGAAGCGTACAAACACAAAGTGCTTATTCTTCTTCAGTTCCCTTTAATATTGATTTCCACAAAGGTGGCAATAATTCTGGCGTAGTTGAATTTTCATCAAACTTCACTGGCGAGCCTCAAGTTCGTTCACAAAGCGATCGTTTGGTGATTACACTGAAAAACTATCCATTGCCAGCGCAAGCGCAACGTAATCTGGATGTAACCGATTTCTCTACGCCTGTTCGCACGATTAGCGTTCGCCGTGTGGGCAACGATACGCAAATCACTCTGCGCAACCAAGGCACATGGAAACATACCATCACAGGCAAAAATGGTCGCCAAAGCATCCAAATTACTCCAACTAAAAATGTTACTGAATTGGGCATTGGTGCGAATAAAACCAAACAAAAATTCACGGGCAAACGCATCTCTCTTGATTTCCAAAATGTTGATGTGCGAACTGTTTTGCAAATTTTGGCAACAGAATCAGGTATGAACATTGTGGCCAGCGATAGCGTGCAAGGCAAAATGACACTTTCATTGAAAGATGTGCCTTGGGATCAAGCGTTGGATTTGATTTTGGATGCGCGCGAATTGGATATGCGCCGCGTGGGCAATATCATCAATGTTGCGCCTCGTGCTGAAATGTTGGCACGCGATAAAGCGGAATTAACTGCGCGCAAAGAATTGGATGATTTGGGTCCGTTGATTTCTCAAAGTTTCCAATTGAAATATAAAAATGTTGAAGAATTTAAGAAAATTCTACGCATTTCTGATACTGGCAGCAGCTCAGGTGGTACCAGTAACTCTATCTTGACTTCGCGTGGTAGCGCGTTAATTGACCCTGCAACCAACACATTGATTGTTAATGATGTGAAATCTGTTATCCAAAAATTTAATGCGCTGATTGAAGAATTGGATGTGCCTGCTCGCCAAGTAATGGTGGAAGCGCGGATTGTTGAAGCATCCGATACCTTATCGCGCGAGCTGGGTGTGAAATTTGGTGCCGGACGCAATGGTAGCACTTCGTGGGGTAATGATTGGGCTAATGGTGTTCAGCGAAATATTCGTGGCGTTAAGGATAATGGTACGGTTAATTTTGCTCCAAACGTAAATATTCCCGTTTCATCTGCTATTGGTTCAATCGCTGTCGTGCGTTCATTTAGCTCAGGTATTCTAGGTTTGGAACTCACTGCCGCTGAAACAGAAGGTCGTAGTAAAACCATTTCTACACCGCGCGTTTTAACGCAAGACCGCCAAGAGGCCGAAATCAAACAAGGTTATCAAGTGCCTTATACTACACGCGATAGCGATGGCAGCACCACAACATCATTTAAAGATGCGGTAATGAGCTTGAAAGTATTGCCACGTATTACGCCTGATAACAAAATTATTATGGATGTTACGATTAACAAAGATACGCCCGATAATACTTACCAAAGCTCAGAAGGCGAGCCAAGCATTCGTACGCAAGCGGTGCGCACGCAAGCCATGATTGAAGATGGCGGCACTTTGGTTGTGGGCGGTGTGTATCAAGAAGTAATCCAAAATAATGTGAAAAAAGTGCCTATGTTGGGCGATTTGCCTGTGTTGGGTAACTTGTTTAAAACACGTTCGCGCAACAATAGCCGCAATGAATTGCTGTTCTTCATTACGCCCCGCATTATGGGTAGCGAAAGCAGTGTGATGCGCTACTAATATCATGTAAAAAATCTGCATATTGTGCAAATTTAAGTTAAAATTGCCTGCTATGGAACATATAGCAGGCAATTTATTTTTGGTGGGCTTGATGGGAGCGGGGAAAACCACGCAAGGCAAACGGCTGGCGCAGCATTTGAATCGCACTTTTTTTGATAGCGACCAAGTGATTTGCGAGCGTACGGGCGTGAACATTCCAACCATTTTTGAGATGGAAGGAGAGGCGGGGTTTCGCCATCGGGAAAGCAATATCATCAACGAGCTTACTCTGCTGCCGAATATTGTGTTGGCAACGGGCGGTGGAGCGGTTTTGCGTGAGCAGAATCGGGATTATTTAAGGCAACGCGGTTTGGTGGTTTATTTGCATGTGCAGCCTGAAACGCTGTTTGAGCGTGTGGGCAAGGATAGAAACCGCCCGTTGTTGCAGGTGCAAGATGCGTTGGCGAAATTTCGGGATTTGTATCGGGCGCGGGATGCGATTTATCGGGAAACGGCGCATATTGTGATTGAAGTGGGGGCGGATGATTGCCAAGCGACGTTTGAGCAGATTTTGAGGTGTGCGGCGGAATATGAAAGAAGTCTTGCATAATTTGATGGTGGATACGCCATCGCATCGTTATCCGATTTATATTGGCAGCGGCATTTTTGCGGATTTTGCTTTGTTGCAAGCGCATATTGGCAAGAAGGTGGCGATTGTTACCAATGATGTGGTGGCGCCGCTTTATTTGGCGAAGCTGCAAAAGGTGTTGCGAGATAATGGGGTGGATGCGGTGGCGATTGTGTTGCCCGATGGCGAGCAGCACAAAAACCATGATGCGCTGAATTTGATTTATGATGGTTTGCTGCGCCATCATGCGGATCGCAAGACCACGATTATCGCGCTGGGTGGTGGTGTGATTGGCGATATGGCGGGCTTTGCGGCGGCGACGTATCAGCGTGGTATTCCGTTTGTGCAGGTGCCGACTACGTTGTTGAGCCAAGTGGATTCTTCGGTGGGTGGGAAAACGGCGATCAATCATCCGTTGGGCAAGAATATGATTGGGGCGTTTTATCAGCCGCAGGCGGTGTTTGCGGATTTGGATACGTTGGATACGCTGCCTGAGCGCGAGCTATCGGCGGGGATGGCGGAAGTGATTAAGTATGCGCTGTTGGGCGATGCGAATTTTTTGCAATGGCTGGAAGCGAATATGGTGGCGTTGATGGGGCGCGATAAGGCTTTGTTGGCGCAGGCGGTGTTGCATTGTTGCCAGATGAAGGCGGCGATTGTGGCGCAGGATGAAACGGAGCAGGGGGTGCGCGCGCTGCTGAATTTGGGGCATACGTTTGGACACGCGATTGAGGCGGAGATGGGCTATGGCACTTGGTTGCATGGCGAGGCGGTGGCGGCGGGTTGTGTGTTGGCGTGTGTGCTTTCGGAGCGTTTAGGCAGCCTGAAAACGGAAGATACGGCGCGGGTGCGGGCGATGATGCGGCTGGCGAAGTTGCCCGATGCGCCGCCTGTTTTTGCGGTTGAGCGCTGGCTGGCGCATATGCGGCATGATAAGAAGGTGGAAAGCGGCACGATGCGGTTTGTTACCTTGTCTGCGCTGGGGCGGGCGGTTTTAACGCCGCTGGATGATGTGCAGATTTTGCGGGATGCGTTGCAGCCTTTTATTTCGGATTGATTGAGCTGGGCTGCTGTTTAGATAATAGGCAGCCTGAAATTGGATTTGGCGTAGCAAACAGGGCGGCAATGCCCGCGCTACGCGGTTTGTTGGAACCTGTATCCGCTATTTTCATAGGTAGATTTTATGCCCTAAAAGCGTGGATACAAGGCAAAAAAGCGCAGCAAGGTTGAACACCTTGCGTGCATTTTTAACGCAGTAGCCACGCTTTTAGGGCATAAAAGAAGCCCATGAAAATGGTAAATACGGGTTCTTAGATATTTTTGGAATACGACTATGACACAAGAAACGGCTTTGGGCGCGGCGTTGAAATCGGCTGTGCAAACGATGAGCAAGAAAAAGCAAACGGATATGATTGCAGATTATTTGTATAGCAAGTACGACGTGTTTAAGCGGTTTAAACCGCTGGCGATTGGCATTGAGAAAGATTTGGTGGAGGCGTTGCCGCAGTTTGATGCGGTGCTGATTCATCGCGTGTTGTCCAACCATTGCCGTCGCCCGAAGTATTTGAAAGCGGTGGCGCGCGGGGGCAAGCGGTTTAATTTGCACAACCGTTTCCAAGGGGAAGTGAGCGAGCAGGAGCAGCAGTATGCGCTGTCGCAGCCGAATATCCGCGAGGCGATTGAGAAGCAGGATGCGCGCAGAGCGGAAGCGGCGGCTGCCAAGGCGACGCAAGCGGATGCGGTTGAAGCGGCTGCTGCGGAGCATGGGCAAACGGCTGAGGATTGAGTTTCAGGCTGCCGTGTTGCAATAAGGCAGCCTGAAAAGGTATGGAACGATGATTTCAAGGCGTGATTGGTTGGTTTTGTCTTGCGCGCTGTTGGCGGGGTGCGGGCGCAGGCGGTTTCGCAAGCTGGTGGCAGGCGATGCGATTTTGGCGGTGGGCGATTCGCTGACGGCGGGTTTCGGCGCACCTAAGGGGGCGGATTATCCCGCGCAGTTGGCGCAGATTCTGGGACACAAGGTGATTAACGGCGGGGTGTCGGGCGATACGAGCGCGCAGGCGTTGGCGCGGCTGCCTGATTTGTTGGTGCAAAAACCGAAGTTGGTGGTGGTGAGCATTGGGGGCAATGATTTTTTGCAGCGGCAGCCTGAAAGCGGCACGCGGGAGAATATCCGCAAGATGGTGGCGGACATTCGGGCGACGGGTGTGCCTGCGGTGTTGGTGGCGATTCCGCATTTTACGACCGGGGCGTTGCTGGGTATGGTGAGCGAGCATCCGTTGTATGCGGAGCTGGCGGATGAATTGGATGTGCCGTTGCTGAAAGGGGCTTGGGCGGATATTTTGGGGGATAAGGATTTGAAATCGGATGCGGTGCACGCGAATGCGGCGGGGTATTGGTTATTTGCGGAGCGGTTGGCGGGGTTTTTGCGGAAGCTGGGGGTGGTGTGATGGGGCAGCCTGAAACTTTTGCCATAGGTCGGGCATTTATGCCTGACGTTTTTAGTTGTGGTGGATTGAGATAAATAGGTCAGCATTTGTCGGGCATAAATGCCCGACCTACGGCAATAGATTGTTTTTACATTCATTTCTGAATATCAAATAAGATTTCCGCCTGCGCGGGAATGACGGCATTTCTTATTTTCAGGCTGCCTCTGGGGAGTGCAAAGGTTTCAGGCTGAAAATGGTTAATGCTGCATGGGGTGCAGGGGCTTGCCCCTGCTCGTGGTAGGCGGCGAAACGCCTGCGCTGGTAAAAAATAGGCAATGGGTGGATGGGAATGGAAGGCTGGGCTAAGGTTTCAGGCTGCCTTTGGATGATTGGGCTGTGTGTGATGGGGTTGAACTGGGTAACGTTGTTTGGCGACGAGCCGTCGCCGTGCCATGAGCTTGCTAGGCTTTTTCAGGCTGCCGATATTGCGGACAGCTTTTTTCATGCGCGCCCGCTAGGTAGCCTGTGCTGAGCAGAAATTCGCCGACGATTTCGTTGCCCATAAATTTGAATTGCTGTTTGAACAGCCGAACCCATGCTTCTTTGCTGCGCGGGTGGTGGGCATCTAGCCAGTTTTTAAAGCTGCCGTATTGTTGTTGCAGGCGTTGGATTTGCTGGGCGTTGTGGATGGCGGCTTGGATTTTGAGGCGGTTGCGGATGATGCCTGCGTTGGCGAGCAGGCGGGCGATGTCGTCTTCGCCAAAGGCGGCGACGGTGGCGATGTTAAATTGGGCATAGGCAGCCTGAAAGGCGGGGCGTTTGTTGAGGATGGTCGTCCAGCTTAGCCCTGCTTGGTTGATTTCTAAAACCAGTTGTTCAAATAGGCGGTTGTCGTCTTGCACGGGCACGCCGTATTCGGTGTCGTGGTAGGCTTTGTTGGGGTTTTGTGTGTTGGCGGGTAGGGCGGCGCAGAAGTCGCAGTAGGCTTGGGACATGGGGGGTCTTTGGGTGTGTGTGGGATTTTAGGATGGAATTTTACAAGCTAATGGCAGCTTGAAATGGGAAATGGAGCGATAACGGCTTGTTGTGCAATGGCGTAAATCGGGTTTTCAGGCT
Source organism: uncultured Kingella sp. (assembly GCA_963516425.1). Classification (GTDB taxonomy): domain Bacteria; phylum Pseudomonadota; class Gammaproteobacteria; order Burkholderiales; family Neisseriaceae; genus Kingella_B. Next base: position 12,987 of record CAUQDE010000008.1, on the reverse strand, counting down.
GCCTTGTGCGCGATTAGATGCGGTTGAGGCGGTGCAACCAATCGCGCAGCCTGCTGACGGCGTCGCTTTGGCTGAGCAGATATTGCTGCCATGCGCGCGCGCTGCGTTGCCAATCGGCAAGGTGGGCGAGCAGGGTGTGCCAATGTTGGCGGCGTTGGGGGTGGGTTAAATCGGCTGCGCCGTTGAGTTCGTTGGACAGGGCTTGGTGGGCGTGTTGCACGGCGGCGGTGGGCGCGGCGTGTCGGTGGTGCGTGTGCCAAAAGGCGTTGAGTTTGTCTAAATGGGCGGCTTCGGCTTGGGGGTAGATGTGCCAGAAAAACGGCTTGCCTGCGAGTTGGGCGCGAACAAAGCTGTCTTCGCCGCGCACAATCAGCACATCGGCTGCCCATAGGGCGCGGTCAAACTGCGCTTGCGGCACAAAGTTTTGGTTGATGATTTTCAGGCTGCCTAATGTGCGTACCGGTGGCGCATCGTTGCTGTTTGCTGTTTTCAGGCTGCCTGAAACTTCGCGCTCTATTTGCAAACTGGTTTGCAGGGGCTTGCCCGCGCAGTGCAACACGATTTCGCGCTCTTGTTCGGCTAACGCGGCGGCCCATTTTGGCCAAACATCGCCGGCGTAGCCAAAGGCGAAAATGTGCAGGGCGGCGGTTTTGAGGCTGGGCGTATTTTCAGGCTGCCTCTGTGTAAACACAGCCATCTGGGCAACGTAATCCGCCTCGCGCAGCAAGCCGCCGCTTTCCGGCACAAAGCCCATTTGCCAAAAGTATTTTTCGCAACCGTTGGCTTGCAAGCTGGGCATGGCGTGGGTGCGAATCGCCCAATCTTCCGCGCTTAGGTATTCCCAATTCAGCCACACGGGGCGATGCGCTTGGATAACGGCGTGCACATCGGGCGGCAGGGTGCAGGCGAAGGTTTCAATCAGCAAATCGGGCGCGGGGGCGTTATCCAAATCGGCATGTTGCGCCTCTTGCCATGCGTGTAGCTGGATGCCTTGATGGGCGCAGGGCAGGGCGGTGGGCGCATCGGGCGCGAGGGCACGCAGCGCGGCAAGGTTGTCTAACCACAGATGCACTTGCCAGCCGAGCCGTTGGCGCAGTTCTTGCGCAAGCCGCCACGACACGCCGATGTCGCCAAAGTTGTCAATAACGGTGCAAAAAAGCCAACAGGTGAACGGTTTGGCGGTAGAATAGCGCGGTTTGTTTTTGTCCATAATGTGTTGAAGGAGACCGGAATGAAAATATTGAAAAGTTTGGCCGTTTTGGCGTTGTGCGCGGCGTTGCCTGCGGGCGCGGCGGATTTTGTGTCGCACGCGGATAACAAGCCGCAGCAGTTAGCTAGCGGCGATAAGGTGCAGATTGTGAACTTGTGGGCAACTTGGTGCAAACCTTGCCGCAAGGAAATGCCCGCGATGAGCCAATGGTATCAACAAAAAGGCAAAAAGCAAGGCGTTGGGCTGATTGGCATTGCGGTGGATTCGCCTGAAAACGTGAGCAAGTTTTTGAAAGCCATGCCTGTTTCGTATCCGATTTGGCGTTATACGGGCGCAAACAGCCGCGCGATGATGCGCGATTTGGGCAACACGGTGGGCGGTCTGCCTTACACGGTGGTGCGTTTGCCGCAATGCGGCGCGCAGCAGACTTTGCTGGGCGAAGTGGACGGGGCGAAGCTGGATAGTACGGTGGCGGCGGTGAAGGCGAAGTGCGGGAAGAAATGATGACGGTGAGGCAGCCTGAAAGTTAAAGGTTGCAATGAAGTGGAAATGATGTTTTCAGGCTGCCTTTGAGGATTGGAGGCAGCCTGAAATTTTTGTGGAATGGTAGAGGCAGGCTGAAAACCAAAATGGAACGGCGACGGCTCGTCGCCAAATTGGCAAAATATTGGCGAGCCACCGAACTCCATTGGGTGTCGGTTTACACAAGTTTCAGGCTGCCTCAGACCATCTCATCATCGAAGGCAGCCTGAAAAACAAAATCGCTTGATATTCAGCCAAGCGATTTCTTACTAGATAGATTGATTTTCAGGCTGCCTAATGCTTCATAAATGGTTAATACTGCTGCCCCTCCCCTACGTCCAGCCGAACGCAGCATTCTTTTTTCGGGAAAAAGCGTGCGCTTGTCCGACGACGCGCAAAGCGCGGCTAGTTCGCACGCGCCGAAAAAAGGATGCGCAGTGAGGGGAGTTTGGCGCAGCCAAACCTGCACGTCGGGGTCGCCTTTCTTTTGCTTCCTTTTCTTTGGCGAAGCAAAGAAAAGGAAGTGCCCCGTCGGCACGAGACGCATGGTTAAAGCTACACCCAACGCTAACCACAAAGCACCAACTCATTTTCAGGCTGCCTCAAATACTCACCACAAAGCCCCAACCCATTTTCAGGCTGCCTCATCTTACCCACACCAAAAGGCAGCCTGAAACCGCACCCCGCACCCATTTGTAAACAACCCCCTGCCTTTTGTAAATAAATGTTGTCGCGCAACATCAAAAATGGCACAATCTTTCGCGTTATTTTTCTGAACTATAACTCTGCCCAGCAAGGAGCAACGCCATGTCCATTAACGCCATCAACAACGTCATCAACCTAATTGAAGAAAACGAAGCCCGCTTCGTTGATTTGCGCTTTACCGACACTAAAGGCAAGCAGCACCATTTCACCATCCCCGCCCACGTTGTGTTAGAAGGCCCCGAAGAATGGTTTGAAACAGGACAAGCGTTTGATGGCTCGTCCATCGGTGGCTGGAAAGGCATCCAAGCCTCCGACATGCAACTTCGCCCCGACCCCAGCACCGCCTTTATCGACCCCTTTTTTGACGACGCCACCGTGGTGCTGATTTGCGATGTGATCGACCCCGCCCACGGGCAAGGCTACGACCGCGACCCGCGCAGCATCGCCCGCCGCGCCGAAGCGTATTTAAAATCAACAGGCATCGGCGACACGGCATTTTTTGGCCCAGAACCCGAATTTTTCGTGTTTGACGGCGTGGCGTTTGAAACGCACATGGACAAAGCCCGCTTTGAAATCACCTCCGAAAGCGCAGCATGGAGCAGCGGCTATCATTATGACGGGCAAAACACAGGGCATCGCGCCGTGGTAAAAGGCGGCTACGCGCCCGTTGCGCCAGTAGACGCGGGGCAAGATTTGCGCTCGGCGATGGTGCGCGTGTTAGAAGAAATCGGCATCCCCGTGGAAGTGCATCACGGCGAAGTGGGCACAGGCAGCCAAATGGAAATTGGCACAAAATTCAGCACATTAGTGCAACGCGCCGACTGGACGCAAGACATGAAATATGTGATTTGGAACGTGGCGCATAATTTCAACAAAACTGCCACCTTTATGCCCAAACCGCTGATGGGCGACAACGGCAGCGGTATGCACGTTCACCAATCCATCTGGAAAGACGGCAAAAACCTGTTTGCGGGCGACGGCTACGCAGGGTTGAGCGACCTTGCGCTGTATTACATCGGCGGCATCATCCACCACGCCAAAGCGCTCAACGCCATCACCAACCCCGCCACCAATTCCTACAAACGCCTTGTGCCACATTTTGAAGCCCCTGTGAAACTGGCGTATTCCGCCAAAAACCGCTCGGCATCCATCCGCATCCCCGCCGTGCACAGCAGCAAGGCGGTACGGATTGAAGCGCGCTTCCCCGACCCGATGGCAAACCCCTATCTGGCGTTCGCCGCCTTGCTGATGGCGGGCTTGGACGGCATTCAAAACAAAATCCACCCTGGCGACCCCGCCACCAAAAACCTCTACGACTTGCCACCCGAAGAAGACGCGCAAGTGCCCACCGTGTGCGCATCGCTTGCCGAGGCGTTGGACGCGCTCAAAGCCGACCACGAATTTTTAACGCGCGGCGGCGTGTTCAGCCAAGAGTGGATTGACAGCTACATCGCGTTTAAGGCGGAAGACGTGCGCCGTATGCAAATGGCACCGCATCCGCTGGAATTTGAGATGTATTATTCGTTGTAAGCGGATGGTGTTAGGCAGCCTGAAAACGTTGAAATGCGCTTTTCAGGCTGCCTTTGGTTTATCTGCGTGGGCGAAATTAAAATTGGCGTTCAATCAATAGCGCGCGGTGGTCGGATTCGCCCCACGGCAGGGCGGTGGTTTGCACGTTGCCTGCTTAGCGGTGCAGGGCGTGGTCTAGGTGTAGCCCGAATAAAAACCATGTGGGGGTAATATTGGTCATGGCGTTGTGCAGTTGGGCGGTGGCGGTGAAATCGCGGAACACGGGCGAAAAGGGGCTGGCGTTTAAATCGCCCAATACCAGCACGCTGTTTTCGCGGGCGATTTGGGCAGCGGCGTGGTGCAAATAATCCAGCCGTGTTTGGGCGAGTTCGGCGTTGATGGGCGGCGGGGGATGTAGGGCGTAAAGGGCGGTGCCGTTGGGGAGTTGGGCGCGGATGAGGGGGATGTGGTTGATGTAGCTGATGTGGCAGCTTTGCAGCGGGGTTTTTGACCAGAGGGTGAGGGCAAACGGGCTGGATTCTTGGTGTTGGCAGCCGTGTGGGTAGGCTTGTTTCAAGGGCTGCCAGCGGGGGTCGTCTAGGTTGATTTCGGCGAGGGCGATGAGGTCGGGGCTGTGTTGTTGGATTAGGACGATTTCGGCTGCGGGGTTGGGATTGTCAAGATTGACGTTGTACCACAGGGCGCGCTGGGTGTGCTGCGCCGATACAGCAACGGAGACGGGCGTGAACAGCCAATAGGCGGCGAATAGGGCGGGGATAAGCCATGCGAGGCGTTGGCGGTGGCTGCGGGCGAACAGGGCGGCGAGGGCGAAGAATGCGCCGTACCATGCCCAGAAGTGGCTGAATAGTTCGGCTATCCAGTGGAAGTTGCCGAGCGCGCCGAGGGTTGCACCGATTAGGGAGAGGATGGCGAGGGCTTGGGCGCGGTGGGCGATGAATAGATAGATGGGGTGGCGGGTCATGGGGCGGTGGGCTTGGATTTTTGGGGAAAAGGGGCGCGGGGCAAAGGTTTCAGGCTGCCCAATTCTTGCGCCCGCGCTCAGGCAGCCTGAAACCGGTGTCATGCAGTTTCGGCTGCCTTGGGTTTAACCGATGATGCAGGGCGCAAAGCGGTTGATGGTGTCGCGCAGGGCGATGAGTTTGCCGTGGAAGAAGTGCCCGCTTTCGGGGATAACAATCAGCGGCATATCTTGCGCGGCGCACCATGCCAGCGGCTTGGCGATGTCCACCACTTCGTCTTTTTCGCCGTGGATGATAAGGGTTTTTTGCCCATCGGGCGCGGGGGGAGTGGGCAAGGAATAGTGGTTGAGGGCGGCACCAATCAGCAGCAGTAGGTCGGGCTGGCGCGCTTGGGCGGCGAAATTGGCAACGTAGCCGCCGAACGAGAAGCCTGCGATGGCGAGTTGAGTGGCTTGCGGGTGCTGGGCGCGGGCGTGGTCGATGACGGCGATGCAGTCGTCGGTTTCGCCTTTGCCCTCGCTGTATTGCCCTGCGCTGTTGCCTGTGCCGCGCAGGTTGGGCAGGTAGCAGTGAAAGCCCATTTGCGCGAGGCATTTGGCGGCGGTTTGGATGACTTTGTTGGTGAAGGTGCCGCCTTGGGTGGGGTTGGGGTGGTTGATAACGGCAACGCCGCGTTCTGTGCCTTGGGCAGGGAGGTAGAGGGTTTCTAGGTTGCCAACGGGGCCGTAGATTTGGATAAGGGTGGGTTGTGCCATTTGGGGTTTCCTTTGTGTGTGTGATTAAACTGATTTTCAGGCTGCCTTTGGCATGGTGCAGCAGCCTGAAAACGGGTTAGCTGACGATGACTTTGATGCCCAGCGCGGTCATGGCAACGCCGAGCACGCGGTCTATCCAATGCCCTGCTTTTTGGAAGCGTTGGTTGATGGCGGGCAGGGAGAGCAGGAAGGTTACGAGGGCGAACCATGCAAATTGCAGCACCATCATCCATGCGCCGTACACGGCAAGCTACCAAGTGGGCATGGTGGGGGAGAGGACGATGGTGAAGATGGAGACGAAGTACACGGGGGCTTTGGGGTTGAGCACGTTGCACAGGAAGCCTTTGATGAGCGCGGTGCGGGCGGGTTGGGGGGCGGCTTTGGCGGCGCTGATTTCGGTGATTTCGCCTTTGGCTTTGGCGCGGATGCCTTTGTAGCCGAGGTAGATAAGGTATGCGCCGCCGATGATTTTGACGGCGGTGAGCAGCCATGCAGCGGAGGCGATGAGCGCCGCCATGCCGAGCACTGAATAGGCGATGTGCACGCCCAAGCCCAGCGCCACGCCGAGGCTGCTGATTAAGCCGATGCGCCTGCCTTGCCTGAGGGCTTGCTGGGAGATGAAGACGAAGTCGGGGCCGGGGGACATGGCGCCGAGGATGTGGATGCCTGTGATGAGGATGAAGCCGTGCCAAAAGGTCATGAGGGTGTTCCTTGTGTTGGGGTAGGCAGCCTGAAAACAGGCTAGTGGTTTATGGTTGGCAGTTGCGTCGTTTTAACCATGCGTCTCGTGCCGACGGGTATTTGCTTTTCTTTGTTTCTTGGTTTTCAGGCTGCTTTTGGTCGGTTGGGGCAGCCTGAAACGCTGTTTGGCGTAGCGAATGGGTTTGCCGTTTGCGTTGTGCTTGGCAGGCAATCTGTTGGCAGCAAGCTGTTATCGTTCTATCGGGTTTTGCAGGATTTTGCTGCCGTCATGCGTTATGGAGCGGCGACGGCTGGTTGCCATTTGGGTTGTTCTGATGTGCGCCGTTTTTTGTCGGAGAGCCGCCGACGTGCCATTGGTGGCTTGTGGTGGGGGGGTGTGTGAATGGGGAGCCTGAAAAAGGGCGCGCTTGTTTTGGTTGCGCCGAAACTTCGCCTTTCAGGCTGCCTGAAACTGCTCAAACCATGCCAGCAGGGTTTGCGGCAGCCAGCGCAGGTGTCCGCGCCCGCTGCCGCTCACAAAGCCTGCGTGCCCGCCGTGCTGCGGTTGCAAGAGTTGCACGCTGGATGAAACGTCGCTGCTTTGCGGCAGGTAGGTGGCGGGGTAGAACGGGTCGTTGCGGGCGTTAATCAGCAGGGTGGGGATGGCGATGTTTTTGAGCTGGGGGTGGGATGAGGCGCGGCGGTAGTAATCGAAGCGGTCGGTGTAGCCGTGCATGGGGGCGGTGTAGGTGTCGTCGAATGCGCCGAGACTGCGGATGGGGTGGTCGGCGGGCGGGACTTTTTTGAGCAGGGTGTGCAGGAAATAGGGGGTGTAGAGCAGATAGGGGATGCCGTGTTGCAGGGTGTGGGCGGAGGCGGTGAGCTTGAACGGGGTGGAGACGGTGGCGGCGGCGCGGGGCAGGGCGGCACTGCTTTGTTCGCCGAGGTATTTGGCGAGCACGTTGCCGCCCAGCGATACGCCGACAACGTATAAGATGGCGTAGCGTTGGGCGAGGACGGCGAGCATGTGGGCGAGCTCGGGCGTGTCGCCGCTGTGGTACATGCGTTTGGCGGATACGCCGCCGCAGCTGCGGAAATGGGGCGTTACGCTGTGCCAGCCGCGGGCATGGGCGGCGCAGGCGAGTTCTACGGCGTAGTGGCTGCGGCTGCTGCCTTCCAGCCCGTGCAGTTGGACGATGCAGGGGGCTTGGGGGTCGGGCGCGTCTAGGAAGTCGTAGGCGACGAGGTCTTCGCCAAAGCGGTCGGGGATGAGTTCGCGGCGATAGGCGGGGGCGGGACGCGACAGGGTTTTGGCGTAGAGCGTTTCGCGGTTGCCGCCGCGCAGCCATTTGGGGGGGAGGGGGTGGGTGGGGGAGAAGGGCATGGTATTAGGGCTGGATTGGGTTTCAGGCTGCCTTTGGGGGTGCGTGGGCAGCCTGAAAATGGGAGGCGTTGTTTTTTGGGTGGAAAATTGCGTGGGGCGTTTTCAGGCTACCTATTGTTGGGCTTATCGGGCGAATAATGGATGGCGCGAATGCGTGGAATGGTGTTTATTTTTGTGTGCCAACCACAGCAATCGGCAGCCTGAAAACGGGGAATACATGTTTGCGTGCAAGCATCAGGTTTTAGCTTCGCAACTTAGCTTCGCTTGTTTTCAGGCTGCCTTTGCCAGCGCAATCAACCGTCTCAAAGGCAGCCTGAAAACAGATTAAGCAAACGGCGGCTGTTTTGCATCACGCAATAGTCTTCACACTATCGCCGTTGTCAAACATCAGGGTTTTTTCGGGATAGCGCAGGGCGGCGAGGCGGTAGTGCGATTGAGTGGGGGTGATGCCTTTTTTGCGGTCGCGCCAGCGTGCGCCCACGGAAAAATCCACGCAGAATACGTTTTTGCGCGCGCCGTGCCAGCCGTTGGCGGGCACGTTGAACATGCCTTGGCGGTGCTGGGGGACGGGGTTGCGGTCGTGCCAATGCCGCCAATAATGCCCGATAACGACGGCGGCGCTGTCTTGGTAGTCGTCCCACCACGGGTTGCGGATGGAAAACCGCCAGCGCCCGCCTGCGAAAAAGGGTTCGCGGGCGATTTTTTCTATGCCGCAGGTGAGCGCGCGGATGGGGTGGCGGCTGCTGCGGTAGATGTCGTGGGCGGCGGTGGCGCGCAGCATGGGGGGATGCTGGGCGGGGTTTTCCAGAATGTGGGCGTGGTGGTGTTGCTCGGCGAGGTAGTCGTCGTACCACGGGGCGTGTTTGATGCAGCAGTGCAGCTCGTCGTCCCATTCTTGGATGAGCTGGATGAGCGGCGTGGCGTTGTTTTGCAGCTTGGCGATGGATTCGGGCAGCCATGCGGCGTGAACGATGCGCAGGTCGGGGCGTTGCAACACGAGGGGCTGCTCGGCGAAAAACTGCACAAGGGCTTTTTTGCCGTTTTCAGGCTGCCTTTGCCACGGGGCGTAGTTGCGGCTGTCTTTGCCGGCGCGGCAGTCAAAAAACCAGCCCGAGCCGTCTTTGGGTTCGTGGGCGAGCAGGTTGATTTCGTGGTTGCCCAGCACCATGAAGGCGTTGCCCGCGTTAACGGCTTGTTTCGCCCAGTCGGCTACGGCGGGGGAATCGGGGCCGCGGTCAATCAAATCGCCCACAAAGACGAGTTTGCGTCCTTGCGGGTGTTTGCCGGCGGGCGAGTAGCCCAGATAGTGCAGCAGGTTTTGCAGGGCTTCAAATTGCCCGTGTACGTCGCCGATGATGTCCAGTGGACAACCGGGAAGGGATTGGATAAGGGGCATAATGTTGCACTGGGTTGATTTAAGTGGGTGGATTATAGCATTTTAGCGGGTTTCAGGCTGCCCAAGGCGCGCTAAACGGCGTTTTCAGGCTGCCTGTTTCGGGCGGGCGAAGGTTGCGGTAGAATGATAACTTAATATTTTTTAACCCAACTTTACAGACAGGAGAACATGATGGATAAAACGCTGATTGCCATGCTGGTGTGCGCCATCGCGGTTTCAGGCTGCAAAAAGTCCCACCGCGTGGCAACCGATTCGTCCGGCCGTTCCGGCTCCAACCAATCCGCCATCATGGTGGGCAAGCATAAAAACAACGATTCGGCTGACCCTGCGCCCACGCCGAATCAGCCCGCGCCCGACCATTCGGGCGGCAACGGCAACCAAAACAATGGCGGCAACACCAATATTGCGCCCACGCCCGAGCAACCCCAACCCACGCCCGAGCAGCCTGCGCCCAACCCTACGCCCCAGCCAACTCCCAATCCCACCCCACCGCCCACACCCAACAACGCGCCCATGCTGAGCGTGCAGTTTGCCCCCAGCACGCTGGATTTCCCCAACCCCGAGCGCGGTTTCTATAAATACGCCGCCGACCCCGCCAAGCTCACCGCGTATTACCTCGATTCCGTTGCCAAAGACGGCTACCGCCTGATTTACACCCCCGCCGATTTATCGGCATGGCGCAACCAAGATTTGCCGCAAAGCTATCTGAACGCGCTCAACGAAGGCTTTGAGCTCATGCGCCAAGCCGGCGTGAAAGCCGTTTTGCGTTTCGCTTACGACTATGAATCCACAGGCAAAGACACCGGCCTTGCCCAAGTGAAACGCCACATCGAGCAGCTCAAACCTGTCATCAACCAAAACGCCGACGTGATTGCCGTGTGGCAAGGCGGGTTTATCGGCGCGTGGGGCGAATGGCATTCTTCCGCCAACGGCTTGAACAGCGATGCCAACAAAAAAGAAATCGCCCAAGCCCTGCTTGCCGCACTGCCTGAAAACCGCCAGCTCAACCTGCGCTATCCGTATGACTTAATCAAATGGTACGGCACACCCGCTACCGCCGCAGATTTCGCCAACAACAGCGAAAAAGCCCGCATCGGCATCCACAACGACTGCTATCTTGCCAGCATCGACGACATGGGCACCTACCAACCGCGCCGCGATTTCACCATCGACGCGCAACGCCTGTTTACCCGCGCGCAAGTGCAATACACCTCGTTTAGCGGCGAAACCTGCACCCCAATCGCCCAAGTCCGCACCACTTGCAGCGACATCCTGCGCGAAGGCAAAGAATACCGCTTGGGCTATTTGAACTACGACTACCACGAAGACTTCATCAACGGCTGGGAAAAAGAAGGCTGCATGGCAGACGTGCGCAAAAACATCGGCTACCGCATCGAATTGAGCCAATTCCAAATCAGCAGCAAAGCCCAATCAGGCAGCCTGAAATGGGCGTTGAAACTAAGCAACCAAGGCTGGGCGCGCCCGCTGAACCCGCGCGATATCGTGGTGCGCTTCACCTCCGCCGATGGCAGCAGCAAAGACGTTGCGCTGGAAAACACCAACCTACGCACGCTGGATGCCGGCGCAAGCGCGCAATGGGAAGGTACGCTCACCCTGCCCAGCCTGAGCGCAGGCGAATACAGCGTGTCGCTGGGCGCGCCCGACCCCGATGCCCGCCTTGCCGGCAACACGCGCTTCTCGCTGCGCTTTGCCAATGCCGATTCGGGCAGCGTGCAATGGAACTTACGCACAGGATTCTTGGACACGGGGCTGAAAGTTCAGGTGCCATAATCCGCAATGGTTTTCAGGCTGTCTCAACTCAATAATTGCGCTATTGGGCGGCGCGGTTGAGGCAGCCTGAAAAAATCATCCGTTTAATAGAATTAATAGAAAACCGTTTGGCGGCACACCAAACGGTTTTTGCTTTTTCAGGCTGCCCGAACGGTTTGAGGCAGCCTGAAAACTACCGCTGCGCTTGGGATGCTTGCGCCCGAGCGGCAAGCTTGCATTCGGGCAAGGCGACGGGCGTGTACACCGACACTTTTAGCGGCGTGAGCGCAAACAGCTGCTCAATTTGGCTTTTGCTGCGTTCGGCGGCGCGTTGCAGGATTTGGTCGGCGCAGGCTTGGCGCAGGATTTGCCGTTTGGCGTGGTATTGTACTTCGCCCAGCACGTTCAAATCGGCTTGATACAGGTTGAGCGCGCCCGTGCGGATGTCGTACACGTCAATGTTGTCCAGCTGCACGGCAAGGATTTCCACCGGCGGCAGGTTGATGATAATGGTTTGGTTATCAAGGATTTGGATGTTGCGCTCGCTGAGCCGGTTCAAATCCAGCCCCGCCACCACGCTGCCGCGCGCGGTGAAAATGCCTTTTTGGCTGTCTTGCCACAGCGCGTACCAGTTGCCTTGCTTTTCGGTTTTGATGATGGTGTCGATGTGGTAAACGGTGCTTTCCAAGCGGTTGAGGTCTTGGATTTGGCGCAACACGCTGGCTTGGCTGATGATTGAATGCGGGCTTTCAGGCTGCATGATGCGGTGGGCAAGCGCGGCAAGCGGAGCGCGGTAGTGCCATGCAGCGGCAATCAGGACAATGAGGATAAGGGCGCGGAAGGTTTTTTTCATGGCGGATACTCGCGTGGAGAGTGGTTTCAGCTTGCCTAAATGGTTGCTTTATCGGGAGAATCAAGGGGCGATGCGGCTGCGTGGGCATCTTTGCATCAATACTGGCATCAACAGGCTGCGCGACGGTTCGCGCTATAAAAATCTTTAATCGCCGAATGCTTGCCCAATAGCGTATGAACGGCTATTATCCGCCGCTTCATAACCACGCCAAAAGGAAAACAAAATGGCTTACACACTTCCCCAACTGAGCTACGCCTACGATGCCTTGGAACCGCATTTTGACGCGATGACGATGGAAATCCACCACAGCAAGCACCATCAGACTTATGTAAACAACGCCAACGCGATTGTGGAAACGCTGCCCGAAGCCTATCAAACGCTCAGCGCGGAAGAACTCATCGCCCGCATCGCCGAATTGCCCGCCGACAAACAACCCCCCGTTCGCAACAACGTGGGCGGACACGCCAACCACACGCTGTTTTGGCAGGTCCTGAAAACAGGCACCACGCTTTCAGGCAGCCTGAAAGATGCGATTGAACGCGATTTCGGCAGCGTGGAAGCCTTCCAAGCCGAATTTGAAAAAGCCGCGCAAACCCGCTTCGGCAGCGGCTGGGCATGGCTGGTGGTTGAAAACGGCAAATTGAAAGTGGTTTCCACTGCCAACCAAGACAGCCCGCTGATGGGCGCAGCCATCGCAGGTTGCAGCGGCACGCCCTTGCTCACGCTGGACGTTTGGGAACATGCGTATTACTTGAAATACCAAAACCGCCGCCCCGACTACATCAAAGCCTTCTGGCACGTTGCCAACTGGGACGAAGCGCAACGCCGCTTTGATGCGGCGAGCAAGTAATTGTTAAAAGCATAAAAAGGCAGCCTGAAAACGGAATTTCTCCATTTTCAGGCTGCCTTTTTTAGGTTTAATCATTCTCCAAATCATCAAAATCATCAGGATTTGCTTGCAGATGCGCCAAAAAACCGCCAAATGATTCGGCGATGATTGTGCTATTAGCGGCGAAATTGGCTTCGGTGGAAAGATGGTCGCGCCATACGTCGCGCACATAGTAAACAATCCGTCCGCTGTCTTTTTCCAGACAGATGTAGTTGCCGCCCCAGTCCATGGCAAACGGGATGAGCGTGTTGGGTACTTCGCCTGCCGCCCAGTGCATTAGGGCGCGGCCTTCCAGTGTGAATTCGGGGTCGTCGGCGAACTCGCGGGCGTAGC
>CAUQDE010000007.1:0-19229 GCA_963516425.1 uncultured Kingella sp. | reverse complement strand
TTGGCGCAGTTTGTGGCGTGCTATTGCCGGTTTGTTGCCAGCATTTACCGCTTGAAAAGCCAGATGCAGGCGGCTTGGGACGGCTTGGAAGCCGAAGCGGCGGATTTGGCGGCTTAGATTGAGCGGATTGAAGCCAACGCCACCGAAGCGGGCAGCTTTTGGGCGCATTTGGTGTATTTGATTGAGGACGATTTTTTCTACTACCGTCTGCCCTTGTCGCAATATATGGAGGAAGGGCGGTGGGGTGGGTAAAGGCAGCCTGAAAGTTAAAATGGAACGGCGGCGGCTCGCTGCCCAATGGCGGATTACACAGAGCATAACGGGGTTGCCAAGCTGTCGACGAGCTGCCGACGCTCCATCGGTTAAGATTTCAGGCTGCCTTATCGGTTGGGCAAAGGCATTGGCTTAAACCGAGCGCGTGAATGGTTTGCCCGTATCGGCAACGGGCGCGGTTTTATGCCGCACCAGATGCTGCCGTTTTTTCCAATCATCAGCAAATTATCAGCAAAACGCCGCGCTAGGGCTTCCCCCGCGCGGCGTTTGATTTTAGCTGCGCAACGCTGCTTCGCTGCGCAGGCTGCCGGTTAGGCGGCGATTTTTTCGCACGCTTGGATGCAGTTGAGGCAGGATTCGTAGCAGGCTTTGCATTCGGCGTGGTGCGCGGCGTGTGCTTTGCAGGCTTGGGCGCATTGTTTGCAGGCTTCAACGCACACTTTTGCCAATGCGGGCGTGAGGCGCGAATTTTGCGCGGCTAGGTTTTGGATGGCGCCGCACAAGGCGAGCATTTGGTTCACGGCAACGGCGCAGTCTTTCATGGAAGTGTCGCCGCTAGAGAGCAGGGCGATGCAGTGGCTCAGGCACACTTGCCCTGCGGCAACGCAATGCTCGGCGGCGGCGCGCGCGGCTTCGTATGCGCGGGGGGCGGCGGCGGGCATGGCGTGGCTGCCGTGCGCGGCGTGGTCGTGATGGTCGTGGGCTTGGGCGGCGGTGGCAACGGCGGCCAGGGTGGCGGCTGCGGCGGTGCTGCTGATAAATTGGCGGCGGTTCATGTTATGGAACGTCCTTTGTGTAAAGTGGGCGTGTGCCCGTTGGGAATAAATTTCAGGCTGCCGTGAATATGGGATAAGGCAGCCTGAAATGCTAAGAAACGGCATTTTACGTTATTTTATGGCGTGATGCAGCCTGAAAATAGGGAATGGTGTTTTTTGCTTCGCGCAAGCTCGGCAATATGATTTTCAGGCTGCCTCTGCAAAGCCTGCAACTGGTGGCGCATCGGCGGCCCGCCGACATCTGCCAACCCATCAAGCCCTATCGGACTACTTAGCGACGAGCCGTTGCCGCTCCATATTGAGTTTTCAGGCTGCCTCTGCTCAATCACCCAACGTCAAATTCCCCTTGCGCCATTGGGTAAGCGTTTGCTTAGCATCGGCGATTAAAATGCCTGCGCCGTGTGCGGCAATAGTGGTTAAAACAGCTTCGGTTTGCTGGGCAAACGGCGGGCAGAATAACAAATAACGCGCCGCCCATAGCCGCACGGCGGCGTGTTCGTGGCAAAGCAGCGGGACGAGTGCCGCCAAATGCCCGCCGGCGACTAGGCTGTCTTTGGCTCGGACGATTTGGGCATAGGCGCGATTGGCGGTGCGGGCATTGCCTTGCTGCGTGGCTTGGTAGTGGCATTCGGCTTGGGCGGCGAATCGGGTTATTTTAAGGCGGGGCATGGTTTTAGCCTTGGGGGATGTTTGAGGCAGCCTGAAAACGAGCGAAGCGGGTTTCAGCGAAGCTAAAACGTGCATCTAAACTTGTTTTCAGGCTGCCTTCTATTCAGGATGAAATCAGCTCAAACAATTTCGCGCGAAGCCTATCCAACTGCGTGTCTGCCGCCGTATCCGTCGCGCCGCGCGTTTGCATCACCAAATCGCTGAACGAACCCGCGCCCGCAAACAGCCGCCGAATGTCGGCTTGAATAGGGGCGAGCGGGGCGGTTTCATCGTTTAATCGCGCCAGCAAACCGGCAAAAATCGCCGCCCACGCGGGTTCATTGGCTTGCGTGGCAAGCAAGCGGTGAATCTGCGCGCATAATGCTTTGATTTCTGAGCGTTGCATTTTAACTTTGTTGCCACCCGCGGTTTCAGGCTGCCTATCGCTTGCGGTAAAAACTGCTGTTCACATACGCCTGCTTGCCCTCTTGCAGCAGCACAAGGCACACAGCCGCCAAGGGCAGCGCCACCAGCATGCCGACAAAGCCGAGCAGCTGCCCGAACGCCATCAGCGAAAAAATCACCCAAAACGGCGACAACCCGATTTTGTCGCCCACGATTTTCGGCGTAATCAGGAAACTTTCCAAAAACTGCCCCACGGCAAACACCGCCCACACGGAAACCAAGCCGTGCCACGAGCCGAATTGCAGCAGCGCGGCGAGCGTTGCCAGCAGCAGCCCCGTGAACGCGCCCAGATAGGGCACAAACACCAGAATGCCCGCCACCATGCCGATGGCAAAGCCCGATTCCAAGCCCGTGAGCATCAGCCCCGTGCCATAGAGCGTGCCCATAATCAGCATCACCATCAGCTGCCCGCGCAAAAATTCGCCCAGCACGGTGTTCATATTGCCGGTGATGCGGGTGTAGGTGTCCAGATAACGGCGCGGCACCAGCTCGGTTGCCCCCGCTTCCCAGCGCGCCCAATCCAGCAAAAAGTAATACAGCAAAAGCGGCAGCAGCACGATGTTGCTCAAACTGGTTGCCAGCGATGCACCGCTTTGCATCAGCGCGGGCAAGGCTTGCTGGATACGGGTTTGGATGTTTTGCGCGTTGCTGCGCAGCCAGTTGGCGGCGGTTTCGTTGTTGAGCGAGATGTAATGCCCGAATTTTTGGTTAAACCACGGCAGCGCGGTGCGGTGGATGTAATCGGCAAACTGCGGCAGCTTTTGGATGATGCTTTGCGATTGCTGCACCAGCATCGGCACAATCACCAGCAGCAGCGCGGTGAGCAAAAACAGCGCGAACAGCATCACCCACATGGAGGCGCGCCCGCGCTTGATGCCGTGC
Source organism: uncultured Kingella sp. (assembly GCA_963516425.1). Taxonomy (GTDB): domain Bacteria; phylum Pseudomonadota; class Gammaproteobacteria; order Burkholderiales; family Neisseriaceae; genus Kingella_B. Next base: position 16,185 of record CAUQDE010000007.1, on the reverse strand, counting down.
GCTTCCAGCTTGCTCACCAGCGGGTTGAGGATATACGCCAGCACGGCGGCGACGATAAACGGCGTGAGTATGCCGCCGAGAAAGTGGAAAAAGGCAACCAGAAAGGCAATCAGCAGAAAGCCGGCCAGCCACGGCAGCCACGGGCGTTTTTTGTTGGGCCGATACATGATGGTGTGAACGGAGGTTGAAAAAGGGCGATTGTAAACAAAAAAGGCAGCCTGAAAACGGGTTTTACCATTTTCAGGCTGCCTTGTTTCACGCGAACTATTTTATCCGCACAACTTGCATTGATGCCGTTTCGCTGTTATCGCCCATGTCTGCCGCAATCCAATAATCTCAGCCGTCTTGCAAACAATAGGCAAACAAGGCAACTTCGTTGTTTGTTGCCGCCACGTCATACACCACAAAATCCGCCAGTTTCGTTTTCCAATCGTGTAGCCGCCACCCGTAACCATCCACCAGATAGGATTGGTTTTGGCGGGCATCAAACGTGGCTTCCACAATGGCGATTTTATCCGCGCCCACACGGGCGGCAGCCAGCCCGTGTCGGTTTGTCAGCGTGTGATTGCGCCCGCAAAAACGCCATGATAATTTTTGGGGCGTGCGCTGCAAAACGGTTTGCCGTTCAGGGTTGCTGGGCGAAAGCTCGGCTGCTGACGGGCAGGATAGGAGAAAATGGGTGATGCGGGGCATGGGATAGTTTCAAGATGAAAGATGAGAGGGTAAAGGCAGCCTGAAAACGGTTCTCCCCGTTTTCAGGCTGCCTTGCTTTGCTGCGTCAGATTATGCGCGGCATCCGCTTACCATTGGAACAGCGCGCCTGCGCCTGCGCCCACGCGCCCTTTGCTGTTCACGGAAACATTGCCTTTGAAAATCCAGTTGCCGCCGTCGGTCATCGCCGATGCGCCCACGGCAAGCGCGGATTGCCCGCCGTAGTAGCCCGTGCCCACGCCCAAGCCAAACGCGCTGGGGCGGGTAACTTGCGGAATCGTGCCTTGGGCGATTGCGCCCGCGATGCCTGCGTTGGCGCGGTCTTGGTTTTTATCAATTTTGTGTTCAAGCTGGCGCAGTTTTTCTTCGGCAACTTGCCCTGTTGTGCCCAAGCGAGCGTTCAGTTGGCTCACGTTTACAGCATCGGTGGGGGCGGTACCGGGGGCAACGTTGGTGATTTTGTTGCCTGCTGCGTCAATGCCTGCTTGGGTTACGCTGGGGCCGCCGTTAATCGTCAAGCCGTTGTTGTCGATTTTGGTGTTGCCGGTGGTAACGCTGTCAAAGCTGGCGTTGTCTTGGGTGGCGATGCTCACGGTGTTGCCTGTTTGGGTTACGCGGATATTTTTGCCGGCATCAATGGTAACGGTTTTGCCTGCGTTCACGCGCTCTACGCTGCTGCCTGATACGCTGCCTGCGCTGGCGGTGGTGGTGAGGTTGAAGCCTGCTTGGTTGATGGCGTTGGCAATATCGCCTGCGGTGGCGAGTTTGCCTGCATCGGCGGCAGCGGGGGCAACAATGCTGCCGTTGGCGGCGGATGTGAGCGCGGTGGTGTTGGCTTTCAGGCTGCCGTCTGCAGCTTTGGTAATCGTTGTGCCATCGGTTTTCACGGCAAGGTCATACACGGTTGCGCCTGCGCCGTTAGTGCTGGAGGCGATGCTGACGCTGCCATCGTTAGACGTTACCACGGTTTTAGCGGCGGCGATGTTGGTGTTGATGTTGTTCAACGCGGTGTGCAGTTGTCCGCCGTTAATCGCATCTTTGCTGTTCGCTGCGATAGTGCCGTCTGCCACGTTGGTAATTTTCTTGCTGCCTGCGTCAATACCCGCTTTGGTTACGCTGGGTCCGCCTGTGATGGTCAAACCGTTGGTATTCAGTTTGCTGTCGCCTGCGGTAACGCTGTTGACGGTCAAATCCTTTTTCAAGCCTACGGTAACGGTGCCGTCCGCGCTCACTTGGGTTTGGATATTGTCGCTGTCGTAATTGCTAAACGCACCGGTGCCAGTGCCTTTAATGGTTAGCGTTTCATCGGGCTTGATGGTTTTGTTGTCGGCGGTGATGCCGGAAGCATCGCCATTGGCAGCGATTTTGAAACCGGCATTGGCGTTGTTATTGGCAGCCTGAATCGCTTCGTGGATGGTGTTTTTGCCAGTACCGCCGATATTGGTCATGGTCAGCTTGCCATCTGTGCCCAAGGCTGCGTTGCCGCCGAGAATAGTTTTCAGGCTGCTTCCCATATTGCCGATAACGTTTTGGGTTAAGTAAAGCTGGCTGCCGTTGATGGCATCGGTGCTGGTGGCGGAAATGCGCCCCGCGCCCACATTGGTAATCGCGCGTTCGCTGCCCGATTTGCCCACGCTGACGGTGGAGGCGACGTTGTCCGCCGCAAAGCCGCTGTAGGTGATGCCGTTTACGGTAACGTTGCTGACTGTGCCAAAGCTGGCTGCGCTTTCGGAATCCGCGCCAAGGGCAACGGAATTGGCGTGGGTGGCTTGTGCGCCTTTGCCCAATGCCAACGAATCGGTGGCACTAGCGGCAGCCTGAAAACCTGCGGCAATGGCGTTTTGATTAGAAGCATTGGCTTGTGCGCCCAATGCAACTGCGGTGCTGGCGCTGGCAATCGAACCTGTGCCTACTGCCACAGAGAAGGTTTCTTGCGCTTGTGCATTATTGCCTACTGCCACGGCATCTGCTTTTTGTGCTTGCGCAGAGTTGCCCACGGCGGTAGCGCGTTCGCCTAATGCACGGCTGTTTTTGCCGTGCGCTAAGGAATCCACTTCGGTGGCTTGGGCATCGTTGCCGATGGCAATCGCGCCAACTGCTTGGGCGTGAGAAGCAGAACCAACGGCAACGGAATGTTCTGCATCGGCTTGTGCATTGTGTCCAAACGCGCTCGCGCTCACATCTTTGGCTTGTGCATCGTGCCCAAACGCGCTCGCGCTCACACCTTTGGCTTGGGCGTTATGACCCAATGCGCTGGCATCGGATTGGGTGGCTTTGGCATCGTTGCCGATGGCGGTGGCGCTGTTGCCCGTTGTGCCTGCGCCCGAACCCATAGCAACTGCGCCGTTGCCGTTGGCGTGTGCGTCTAAGCCGACTGCGGTGGCGTATTGTGAATCGGCTTTGGAGCCTTTGCCCAGCGCAGTGGCGCTGTCGGCGGTGGCTTTGGCGGAATTGCCCAGCGCAACGGTGTCTTTTTCATAAGCCACGCTGTCCGAACCGATGGCGATGGCATCGGCATCGGTGGTGGTTACTGTGCCAGATGTGCCTGCTTGGGCGTTTTTGCCGATGGCGATGCCGTTGAGTTTGAGTGCATTGGCAGAGCTGCCTACGGCAAGGGAGTTGCTGTTGCTGGCTGCTGCCTGATAGCCCATAGCAAGTGAAGTTGAGCCTGTTGCGCTGGCGTTGCTGCCGAATGCTGCGCTGTTCAACGCGCTGGCGGCGGAAGTCATGCCCACGGCTAATGCGCCTATTTGGCTGGCTTGTGCGCCTACGCCGATGGCGGTGGCTTGGTCGTTGGTGGCTTGTGCACTGTCGCCCAATGCGGTGGCAGATTGGTGGCTGGCTACCGTGCCTTGCCCCACTGCGGTTGAATTTGGACCACTGGCGGTTGAGTTGGTGCCTGCGGCAAACGAGTTTTGGTTGTCGGCTTGCGCGCCTGTGCCGATGGCGGTGGCATCTTGTCCTGCGGCGGTTGTGGTGGTTACGGTGCTGCCTTTCACGATAATGGAGTTTGGCCCTGCACCATCGCTAACCGTTGCGGCAAAGGCTTGCGCGCCAGTGAGCAGCATGGAGGCAGTTGCCAGCAGAGTGGCGCATTTGGCGCGACTGCTTGATTTGCCGCGGGCTTTGGCGGTTTCTTGTACCGCTATCCATGTGTTGGTGTGTTCGTTCCAAACAACGCGATAGGTTTTGTTCATGTGCTTTTCCTGTGAATTTTCAAAAATAAAACAGAAACAAACGGCGTTTCTGTGTATGGGTTAAACAAAGGCAAACCGTTTCAGGCTGCCTAAATAAAGCCTTCCCATTTAAGAGAAGGCTATGTGTTTGATGAAATCGGCGAAATTGTACAGCTTATTATTTGCTGGTGCAATGGTTAAATCGTTGTATTTTTACTAAAGATTAGGGCGAGGCAAGAGGCAGCCTGAAAATGGTGGGGGCAATTTATCTGTTTATTACGCTATTGGGCGGCGAACCGTTGTCGCGCCATTTTGGTTTTTAGGCTGTCTGCGTTGCTTGGATAACGCTGTCCACTGCTCTGCGCTGCGAATAGGGCATGGCGGCGGCGTAGCCGAGGCGCAGTAGGATTTGTGGTTGTTTGCCGCCGAGCGCGGGCAGTTGGGCGAGCTGGGCGCGTTGGGCGGGGACTTCGCAGGGTTGGTTGAGGTAGGCATGGGCGATGCCGTGCTGGGTGAGGGCGAGCAGGGTGCGTTGCAGGGTGCGCCCTGTGGCGAGCCATGTGGCGGGGTTGTCTTCTGTGCTGGCAATCAGCAGTAGGTGCGAGGAGCTGGCGATTTTGGCGCGGTCGCTGCGGTTTTGCCGTTTGGCGTTGAGCATGGCGCGAATAATGGGGCGCGAAATCCATGCGGGTAGGTTGGGCGCGCCCATAACGGCGTAGCTGAGCCCGTCGCGGGTGGCGTTGCTGTGGTTTTGGTTGAAGCGTATCCATGACAGCAGCTCGGCTTTGAAGGCGGGGTCGTTCATTTGGGCGCTGTTGCCTGCGATAACGGCTTGGGTGAGGGTGGCGAACTCGGGTGCGCTGGGGGCGAAGGCGTGTAGGGAGACGGTGTCGCTTTGTTGGGCGGAGAGAATGGGGTCTAGCTGGGCTGGGGGTATGGGGGTGTCGTTGTAGGTGGCGCGGTTGGTTTGGCGGCGGGGGATTTGGGCGTAGAGAGCTTCGGCTTGTGCGTTGTATTCGGTTTCAGGCTGCTGGTGTAGGGTGATGTGGACGGTGCTGTTGTCGGCAAGTGTGGTTTGGGCGGTGTAGCCGAAGTGGGTGGCGGCAAGGCTGAGGTTTTCGGTGGCGCAGCCGAGGCTGATGAAGAGTTCGCGGTTGTTTGGATCGACGGCGGGTAGGCGGCGGGAGAAATCGGGGGCGATGGTGATGCGGTCGTCGCCAAGCGCAAACTGCCACGGCTGGGAATTGTGGCCGGACGGGGCGCGGACGGCGGCTTCGATAAGGGCGTGAAAATCGGTTGGATGGGACATGGCATGCTCCTTGGGACGGAGTTTCAGGCTGCCTGAAAGCGGGCAATGTTTATCGGAACGCACTGTATGTTGCCAAAGTTTTGCTCAAATCCCATGTGCAATCTTCGATGTATCTGAACGTAATTTCATTGCTGTAGGGCGCGAAGCATTTTTCGCCCAGCGCGGTGTCCAAGCGGTAGATGTTTTTTTGTTTGAACCATGCTTCTTTGCTGGCTTGGCACAGTTCGGCGAAACCGCTTTCCTGTTGCAGCAGGCGGAAGGCATTGATTCTGATGAGTTGGCGCAGCCCAAGTTCGCGGACTTGCGAATCTGACGTGGAAATATTGCTGGGGTTTTGCATTTCGCGGATAACCGCGTCTTTCAAGCCAACGGTGCTGGGTAGCAGGTTGTTCAGGCGGTGGATGTAGTCGTCAAAATAGCCGTTGAACGAGCCGTTTTCGTCCTGCCATTCTTCTGCCAGCGCGATGCCGACGGCGAGCGGGTCGCGCTCCCACAAGTCATCGTTGCCGCGTGGCGGGGAAACGATCAGATGCCCGATTTGGCTGCCTTGGCGGTGCTGGTTGATGTAGACATACAGGTAAACGAGGTTTTCGCTGTCCAGCTCTTTGACCCACGAGCGGTATTTGCCGTGGTTGAGGGGAACGGTGATGAAACCTTGTTCTTTGAGGAATTTGCCGAGTTGTTTGATGTCTTGGGCGAAGGTCATGTTTTGCTCCTTGGGGGGTGGTTTCAGGCTGCCTTGGATACCGTCTGAAAGGCAGTCTGAAAACGGGCAAACGTCGTTTCAGGCTGCCCGAACGGCGGGCGCGGGCGGGAAACGTTTATTCGGGGCGGAAGGTGTGCGCGGCAATCGCTGCCTGCTGCTCTGCCGAAAAATCGCCGCCGAAGCGTTGCAGGAATGCCCTTGTGTCCGTCCATGCCGCCAAAGCGTCGGCGATGGCGGGCAGGCGTGCCAGAAACTGCGGGGCGAACTGTCTGACCAAGGCGGGGTCGTCAAAATCTATGCTGCGTATCGTTTCGTGTTCCGTCGCAAACAGGCTTTCCAGCCGCCCGAACCACAGCGCGCGGTAGTTTTTCTCTTTGGGGTCGCCGTCCGCCAGGCGGTAATACACGTCAAAATAATACTGCCCGCCGTACATGCTTTTTTGGATGGTGAGCAGGCACAGCAGAAATTCGGCGCGGTGGAAGTAATTGTTGGCGTTGAGGCGTTGGAAACCGTGTTGTTTCAAGGTTGCCCGCAGTTGCTTTAAGAAGGTTTTTGCGTCGGTCATGGTGGTTCTCCTTGGGGGATTGGGGGCGGGAGGCTTTGCCCAACCCCGAAGGCAGCCTGAAACCTAAAACGGAGCGGCAGCCGTATTCTTGCATGCTCATCAACGATAAATCAACGATAAAAAAGGCAGCCTGAAACCCTCCCCCGTTTTCAGGCTGCCTTTGGTATATCCCGCATCACTCAAATTTATAGGTGTACTGCAAGCCCAAAATGGTGGCGGAGGCTTTGAATTTGGCGCTGGATGCGCCTTTGCTGTCCACATCGGTGCCGACGGCACGCGGCGCGTTGAAGCGGCTGCTGTGGATGTGCACATAAGACAGCGCGGTGTCAAACACATGGCGTTTTTTGTAGGCGTAGCGCGCGCCCACGGAAAACCACATGCGGTTGGCATCGGGCATAGTGTTCAGGCGGTATTCTGCGCTTTTCACGGGGCTTTGGTCAAAGGCGATGCCCGCGCGCAGTTGCAAGGGTTCGCTGTATTGGTAGGAGCCGCCCAGCGCGATTTTGTAGGTGTTGCGCCAGTTGGGCGTGATGGTGGTGCGGTTGGATTGCCCGTTTACCACGTTTTTGCGGTTGCCAAAAATCAGGTCGGCTTTGTTGAAGCGGCTGTGGCGCGTCCATGTGATGTCGCCAAACAGGTTGAGCTTGTCGCTGGCGCGATACATGCCGTGCAGCGAGAGCGATTCGGGCGTGGTGATGTGCACCGATGCGTCTTCGCTGGGCAGATAGCCGCGCCCTGCGCCGAGGGCGGTGGTGGCGGTGGTGGGCGATTGGATGTAGTTCGCCAAGGCAGGGGCTTGCACGACTGCGCCTGCGGGCTGCCATTTGGCTGTGCCTTTCAGGTTGTGGCTCACTTTGGAGCGGTAGGCAACGCCCATGCGGAATCTGTCGTTTACGTCAAACATCCAGCCCAGATGGTAGCCGAAGCCCCAATCGTGCCCTTTCACGTCGCCGCGCCCTTGCCAGTTGGCGCGGTTGCGGGTGGCGGCAGCGGGCACGCCCATGCGTTGCAACACGGCGGCGGTGGCGGCGAGCACGCGATCGTTGCGGGCGGCGCTCCAATCGGCGTATTTGGTGAGCTCGGCTTCGGAATATTGCGCAATCACGCCCACGGCAAACGAATGTTTGTCGTTGAATTTAAAGGCGACGGCGGGTTCTAGCGCGATGCTGGTTAAGCCGAGTTTTTTGATGTTGTAGCGCAACACGGAGTCGTTTTGATAATTGGTTTTTGAGCCGAAGGGGATGTACATGCCCATGCCGAGCGTTACGCGGTCGTTGAGCTTGTATGCGCCGTACACATGGGGCGCGGCGGTGGTTTTGGTGATTTTGCCGCTGGTTGCGCCTTGCACGTTGCCGCCTTGGTAATAGGTGGCTTGGGCATCTTTGTATTTGAGCGAGGGGGCAACGATATTGAGCGCGCCTGTGATTTCGGCTTTGCCGTCTAGGTGGGTTAAGCCTGCGGGGTTGTAGAACAGGGTGCTGGCATCGGCGGCTTCGGCTGCGGCGGCGTTGGCGGTGCTTTGCGCGCCTACGGATTGCGTGCCGAAATGGTAGCCCGATGCGGCGGCGTGTTGGGCGATGGCGATGCCGATAACGGCGGCGGTGATTTTAATGTGTGTTTTTATGGTCATAACTTGTTAAATAGGCAAAAAATTCAGGCGGCGTGAAAGGTTCAGGCTGCCTGATGGAAGGGAGTTAAACTAGAAGCATTATTCTAGTGGGATTTGTTTGGATTGTGTAGTGCTTTGTTAAGATTTGTGGCGGAAATTTTAAAGAATACGGTATTTTGGGCGCAAAAGGCAGCCTGAAAACTTTGGCGCAATGGGTTAGCGGTTTGTTGGTAGCGCATGGGAGATTGGTGGGCTATTGGGCGACGAGCCGTCGCCGCTCCATGTGGCGTGCCGTGGGCAAAACAATGGATTGGGCAGCCTGAAACGCTTGGCAGCGCGATGGTTGGTTTGCTTGTGGCGGCAGATGGTTTTCAGGCTGCCTAAACCATTTTCCCTGTTTGCGCGGCATCTTGTTCCAAATAATAAATAAACGCTTCTTCCATATTGGGCTGCCCGCTTTGCTTGACGATGTTGGCAGGGGTGTCCATCGCCAGCACGCGCCCACGGTGCATTAGGCTGATGCGATCGCAGCGTTCCACTTCGTTCATAAAATGGGTGGTAACGAAAATGGTGATGCGGTCTTGGCGCGAGAGTTTGAGCAGGGTGCGCCAGAACATGGCGCGGGCGGCGGGGTCTACGCCTGATGTGGGTTCGTCCAAAATCAGCACTTCGGGCGAATGCAGGCAGGCGGCGGCTAATTGCAGGCGTTGGCGGATGCCCAGCGGCAGGCTGGCGGGCTTGGTGTGTTCCACGGCGGCTAGGTCAAAATCGCGCAGTGCTTGGGCGATGGCAGTTTTGTCGTCGGCGATTTGGTAGAGCTTGGCGTGCAATTCTAGGTTTTGGCGCACGGTAAGTTCTTCGTATAACGAAAAGGCTTGCGACATATAGCCCACGCGCTTTTTGGTTGCTATGCTGCCCGCGTCGATGGGTTCGCCCAGCAGTTTTGCCGTGCCCGATGTGGGTTCCAGCAGCCCTGTGAGCATTTTCATGGTGGTGGATTTGCCGCAGCCGTTTGAGCCGAGAAAGCCAAATATTTCGCCTTTGGGGATTTCAAAGCTAACGTGGTCAACCGAAGTGAAATTGCCAAATTTTTTCGTTAAATCATGCGCCTCCATCGCCAGCGGGGCATCGGCTTCGGGGATAAAGGGCGGCAAAACCAAATCGGCGGCGTTGTCTTGTTTGTCTGCGGGCAATAATTTGATGTAGGCATCTTCCAGTGTGGCGGTGCCGAGCCGCTGCATCACCGCTTGGGTGGGCTCGTTGGCAAGCAGATGCCCTGCGTCCATTGCGAGCAGGTGTTGGAATTGCTCGGCTTCATCGATATAGGCGGTGGCAACGATAACGGTCATGCCGCTTTGCTCTTGCTGCAAATCGTGAACAAGCTGCCAGAATTGGCGGCGCGAAAGCGGGTCAACGCCTGTGGTGGGTTCGTCCAAAATCAGCAAATCGGGGTTGTGCACCAAGGCGCAGCACAGGCTCAGTTTTTGCTTCATGCCGCCCGATAGCTTGCCTGCGGCACGGTCGGGGAAAGGGGCAAGCCCCGTTGCGTCTAGTAGCCTTTGAATGCGCGTGGCGCGCTCTTGGCTGGTTAAGCCAAATAAGCGGGCGTGGAAATCAATGTTTTCTTGCACGGTGAGCGTGGGATAAAGGTTTTTGCCCAAGCCCTGCGGCATATAGGCGATGCGGTGGGATAGTTCTTGGCGGTCGCGTTTGCTTGCCATGTCGCCGCTGAGCACGCGCACGCTGCCTGTTTGGATTTTGCGCACCCCTGCGATGATGGAGAGCAGGGTGGATTTGCCCACGCCGTCCGGCCCGATTAAACCGACTGTTGCGCCGCGCGGGATGGTGAGGCTGATGTTGTCTAGGGCTTGGATTTTCTTGTTGAATATGTGGGATAGGGCTTGGATTTGAACGGCGTGGGGCATTTTGAGAATGGCTTGGCAGAGAAAAAAGAGAATTATAGTTGGGAGTTGGACGGGTGTCCAAAAATGGAAAAAACGTGCGTTCTTTACCATTTATCCCGCAATTTAAAGCCGGCTTAACAGATGTCAACAAAATTTTAATTCAATTTGATACCCATCAAGGCTTGCAACGGATGATGAGAGTATATTGCTCTGCATAATTAAGAAACAACTGTTTATTTTATTTAAATTGAAATTTATGTAGTTTCTTGTGGTGTTTTTCGTCTTGATTATGTGGATGGAGATTTAAATTTTCCAATAAATATCGTTTTTTGAGGAGTTAAAAATGGCTGACCATAAGTTAAAACTGGGTTCGCTTACCGCCTTGGTAATCGGTTCAATGATTGGCGGTGGGATTTTCTCACTGCCCAAAGATATGGCATCGGGCGCGGAAGTGGGCGCGATTCTCATCGGTTGGGCGATTACCGCCGTGGGGATGCTGGCATTGGCGTTTGTGTTCCAAACGCTTGCCAATCGCAAACCCGATTTGGACAACGGTGTTTATACCTATGCCAAAGCAGGGTTTGGCAACTATCTCGGTTTCTCTTCCGCCTGGGGGTATTGGATTAGCGCATGGGTGGGCAACGTTGCTTACTTGATGCTGTTGATGAATACGCTGGGCTATTTCTTCCCTGCTCTCAAAACCACAATCACCGACCCCGTAACGCACGAAGTAACTTCCAGCGTATCTGTTTGGGGTATCGCGTTAGCATCTGTTTTACTTTGGTCTATGCACATGTTGGTATTGCGCGGCGTGAAAACCGCAGCGTTTATCAACACCATCATTACCATCGCCAAAGTGATTCCGCTCTTCGCTTTCATCATTATCTTACTGTTCTCATTTAAATTAGACATTTTCACCACCGACTTCTGGGGCACAAAATCGCCTGATTTGGGCAGCGTAATGACCCAAGTAAAAAGCATGATGTTGGTAACCGTGTGGGTGTTTATTGGTATTGAAGGGGCGAGCGTTTATTCTGCCAGCGCCGAAAAACGGACCGATGTGGGCAAGGCAACCATCTTGGGCTTTTTGAGCGTGTTGTCTCTGCTGGTTTTGGTGAACGTATTGTCTGCGGGTGTGATGAAGCAGCCTGAATTGGCTGGTTTGGAAAACCCATCTATGGCGCACGTTTTGGCTCATGTGGTTGGCCCTTGGGGTGCAACGTTCATCTCTGTCGGTTTGGGTGTTTCCCTGCTGGGCGCGCTGCTGGCTTGGACGCTGTTTGCCGCCGAAACCCTGTATGTGGCTTCCAAAGACGGCACCGTTCCCGCGTTTTTCCATCGTGAAAACAAAAATGCCGCGCCAATCAACGCACTGTGGGCAACCAACATCGGTATGCAAATCTTCTTGATTTTGAACTTGTTCTCTGCGGGTTCCTATCAAAAAATGGTGGCGCTGGCGACTTCTATGATTTTGATTCCTTACTTGTTCTCTGCCGCCTATGCCGCGCTTTTGACCGTGCGTAAGGAAACTTATGACAAAGACCCGCAAGATTTGGGCAAAGACAGCATCATCGCTTGGGTGGCAACCGTTTACGGTGTTTGGCTGTTGTATGCGGCGGGCGTTGAATATTTGCTGTTGTCTATGTTGCTCTATGCTCCCGGCACGTTTGTGTATATCTGGGCGCGCAAAGAAAACAAGCAAGTCGTCTTCTCTGCTGTTGAAAAACTGTATGTTGCTGCCGTGTTTATCGGCGCGATTGTGGCAGTGGTGGGTTTGGCACAAGGTAAGCTCAGCCTGTAAAGTGAGCAATTGAAGTTGTACTTTTCTGAAATGCTTTCGGGCGGCATTTTCAGGCTGCCTGAGGGCCAGTCTTAAGGAGATTGATTATGAAACCTGGTGTTTATTCAGAAGTAGGCAAATTGAGGCAAGTGTTGGTATGCTCCCCCGGCTTGGCGCATGCTCGCTTGACTCCTGCGAACTGCGATGAACTATTGTTTGATGATGTGCTGTGGATTGAAAAAGCCCAGCAAGACCATCTGGATTTCCAAAATAAAATGCGTGAGCGCGGCGTTGATGTGCTGGAAATGCACGATATGCTGGCGCAAACTCTTGAACACAAAGAAGCACTCAAATGGGTGCTGGATCGTAAAATCACCGACAACAGCGTAGGCGCACACGTTTCTCACGAATTGCGCGCTTGGTTGGAAGGTTTGTCTGCTAAACAGCAAGCAGAATACTTGATTGGCGGCGTAAGCGTATTTGACTTGCCCAAAGACTTCCACAGCGATGCTGCAGACTTGGTTCGCGCGGCATACGGCAGCGCAGGCTTCGTTCTCCCTCCTCTTCCTAACACTCAATTCACTCGCGACAACACAAGCTGGGTATATGGCGGGGTAACTTTAAACCCGATGTATTGGCCGGCCCGTCGTCAAGAAACGCTGCTGACAACAGCCATCTATAAATTCCATCCCAACTTCACCAAAGACGGCGGCGTAAAAGTTTGGTGGGGCAATCCTGACGTAGATTACGGTGCAGCCACTTTGGAAGGCGGCGACGTATTCCCAATCGGCAATAAAGTAGTATTAGTGGGCATGGGCGAACGCAGCTCCGCTCAGGCTATTACCCAAATGGCGCAAGCCTTGTTCAAACAAGGCGCGGCAGAACGCGTGATTGTGGCGGCGTTGCCGAAAACCCGCGCGGCCATGCACTTGGATACGGTGTTCACATTCTGCGACCGCGATTTGGTGAACACGCATCCCGACGTAGTAGGCGGCATTACCGCATTCTCTCTGCGCCCCGATTCATCTAAACCAAACGGTTTGGACATCCGCAAAGAAAGCGAATCGTTTGTTAAAGTGGTTGAAAAAGCCTTGGGCTTGTCTAAATTGCGCGTGGTGGAAACGGGCGGCGATGCTTATGCTACCGAGCGCGAACAATGGGACGATGCCAACAACGTATTCGCATTAGAACCCGGCGTGGTAATCGGCTACGACCGCAACAAATACACCAACGCCCGCTTGCGCGATGCTGGCGTAGAAGTGGTGGCAATTGCTTCTTCTGAATTGGGTCGCGGTCGCGGCGGCGGTCGCTGCATGACTTGCCCCATCGTGCGTGATGCCGTTGATTATTGATTTGCAGTAATCGGCAGCCTGAAATGGGCAAGCCGTGTTGGCTGCATGATTTTCAGGCTGCCTGAAACCTTGTTTTCCTTAACCTTGTTATTAGGAGTTTTATCATGTCATTCAATCTGAACAACCGTCATTTGCTGAGCTTGGTTCACCACACTGAACAAGAAATCCGCTTCTTGCTGGATTTGTCTCGCGATTTGAAACGCGCTAAATACGCTGGCACAGAACAACAAACCTTGAAAGGCAAAAACATTGCCTTGATTTTTGAAAAAACTTCTACCCGCACTCGTTGCGCGTTTGAAGTGGCCGCTTACGACCAAGGCGCACAAGTAACTTACATTGACCCCACTTCTTCTCAAATCGGTCATAAAGAAAGCATGAAAGACACCGCCCGCGTGTTGGGTCGCATGTATGACGCGATTGAATACCGCGGTTTCAAACAATCTATCGTTGAAGAATTGGCTGAATATGCAGGCGTGCCTGTATTCAACGGCTTGACCGACGAATGGCACCCAACGCAAATGCTGGCTGACGTTTTGACCATGCAAGAACACAGCGACAAACCTTTGCGCCAAATCAGCTACGCTTACTTGGGCGATGCGCGCAACAACGTGGGCAACTCTTTGCTGCTGATTGGTGCAAAATTGGGCATGGACGTGCGCATTGCCGCACCAAAAGAATTGCAACCCACCGAAGAATTGCAAAAAATGTGTGCTGAATTTGCCAAAGAAAGCGGCGCACGCATCTTGGTAACCGACAATGCTGAAGAAGCTGTTAAAGGCGTGGACTACTTGTACACCGACGTATGGGTATCTATGGGCGAACCTATTGAAGCATGGGGCGAACGCATCAGCAAATTGCTGCCTTACCAAGTAAACAGCAAACTGGTTGCCGCTACGGGCAACCCCCGCGTGAAATTCCTGCACTGCTTGCCTGCGTTCCACAACTGCGAAACCAAAGTGGGCAAACAAATCGCCGAGAAATATCCGCACTTGGCAAACGGTATCGAAGTAACCGAAGACGTGTTTGAATCGCCATGCAACGTGTCTTTTGACCAAGCCGAAAACCGTATGCACACCATTAAGGCTGTGATGGTTGCCTCATTGTCTGGCTTGTAATATCTGTTTCAGGCAGCCTGAAAAACGGTTTCAGGCTGCCTGATTTGCTTTTAAACGTATTTTTTTAAGGAGTTTCTCCATGCGTATCGTTATTGCTCTGGGCGGCAACGCCTTGCTTCGTCGCGGCCAACCCATGACTGCACAAAACCAACGTGAAAATGTTCGCATTGCTGCCGAGCAAATTTCCAAAGTGTATAAAGGCAACGAATTGGTGATTGCCCACGGCAACGGTCCACAAGTAGGCTTGTTGGCATTGCAAGGCACTGCTTACTATCAACACGTTGATAACAAAGTGGAAGCCTATCCATTGGACGTATTGGGCGCAGAAACCCAAGGCATGATTGGCTACATGATTGAACAAGAAATGGGCAACTTGCTGCCCAAAGACGTGCCTTTTGCCACCTTGCTCACCCAAGTGGAAGTGGACAAAGCCGACCCCGCTTTCCAAAACCCAACTAAATTCGTAGGCCCTGTTTACGAAAAAGCCGAAGCAGAACGCTTGGCTGCGGAAAAAGGTTGGAGCATCAAACAAGACGGCGACAAATTCCGCCGCGTTGTGCCTAGCCCCTTGCCCAAACGCATTTTTGAATTGAATCCTGTGAAATGGATGCTGGAAAAAGGCGCGGTGGTGGTATGCGCTGGCGGCGGTGGTATTCCTACCTACTACGAATCCGAAGGCAAATTGTCTGGCATTGAAGCCGTGATTGACAAAGACTTGTGCTCTTCATTGCTGGCGCGTGATTTGAACGCCGATATGCTGGTGATTGCTACCGACGTGGACGCAACTTATGTGAACTGGGGCAAACCTGACCAAAAAGCGATTTTTGAATCGCACCCACAAGCCTTCCGCGACTTAGACTTCCCTGCCGGCTCAATGGGGCCGAAAGTGGACGCAGCGTGCGAATTTGCTGAAAAAACAGGCAAAGTGGCCGTGATTGGCTCGCTGGCTGACATTGAAGCGATTGTGGCGGGCAAAGCGGGCACCCGCATCAGCACTCAATTTAACGGCATCACTTACCGTTAATTGACTTGCCCAATAAAGAGGCAGCCTGAAAACGGAATATTCTGTTTTCAGGCTGCCTCTTTATTTTTAAAACTTCATAATACTGGTAACAAAAGTAATCAGTCCCAAGAAAATACCGGGCGCGTTAGCGAGGGCAACCGGCCAGTCGCGCTGTTTTTTCAACAGGCCATAGGCAACCCACAAGGTACAGTTGACTGCGGCAACGAGCGGTTGCAGCCAGTCACCGGGTTGTCCGCTCAGGTTGTTTCTGATTTGCGGAATATATGAAACATACATCCCTACCGCAGTGAGCGTGGCAACAACGGAGAGGATTTTCATCTGTTTTTCGGTCATGCTTTTCTTTCTAATGGTTGGTAAAGGGTAAAACGTTTTTGTTTTCAGACAATGTTTTCAGGCTGCCTGAAAAGAAGTTGGGATATTCCGGCTAAAAAAGCACGATTCGCAGAATTTACGAAACGTGCTTCCAATTGGTTGATTGCAGATGCCTAACTTGTCGGAAAGTAAGGCATTTTAAGCAAATTAGGGTAGGAATTCAAGTTTCAGGCAGCCTGAAAACAGCTAACAAAAAAACGGCATCTGCATTAAAACAGATGCCGTTTGTGTTAGCGGTTAGCCGGCTTAGAAGATTTCACGCCATGAAACGCGGCGGAGAGATGGATCTTCTTTAGGAGGGAATACCCGTTCCAAAATGGGATTACCTTGATCGTCTTTGCCCACTAAATATGAATCGCCATTGATTTGCAGAGTTAACACATAAGCGGAACCAGTAATATTGAATTGCTTACGGATTGCCTCGCCAGTTCTCAAGCCATCAAAGAAGTTTTTCAAACCTGCGCCAGTTTCGGTGTAGACTGGGTAAGTATAACCCGTTTGGGTCACTGTATCGCAAGTGAGCGTTGCAGATTTCGCATCAATATAGGTATTCACCAATACA